>JBJTJS010000254.1:0-3544 GCA_046096085.1 bacterium | reverse complement strand
CAGAACCTGCTGCTCGCGGCCGCAGCCCTCGGTCTGGGTGCGGTCACGATCGGCGCCTTCGATGATGCGGGCATGGCTGACGCACTAGGTCTGTCTGACAGGGAAGAGCCTCTGTATCTCATCCCCGTGGGACGGCCGCTGCCGTAGCACGACCTAGGATCCGCCGGTGTCCGTGAAGACCCTGGCGGCAATGCCCGAGTATCGCCGCCTCTTCTCGTCGCGGCTCATCTCCAACATCGGCAACGGCATCGCGCCGATCGCCATCGCGTTCGGGGTCCTCGCTCTTCCGGACGGCTCCCCCACGGGACTCAGCATCATCCTCGCCGCGCAGGCGGTCCCCGTGGTGCTCGTCCTCCCCGTCGGGGGCGTCATCGCCGACCGGGTGGGCCGCCCCCGGATGATCGCGGTCTGCGACATGCTGATGGCGATCGTCGTCGGCGTCATCGGTCTCGTCTTCGTCCTCGGCATCGCGACGGTCCCCCTCCTCGCCGGGCTCAACGTCCTCGCGGGCGTCCTCGTCGGGCTGTGGTACCCCGCCTACCCGGGCCTCGCCGCCGACGTCGTCCCCGACGAACACCTGCAACCGGCGAACGCCTACATGTCGGTGGCGGGCAACGGCGGGTTCATCGTCGGTACGGCGCTCGGCGGTCTCCTCGTTGCCGCCATCGGCTCGGGCTGGGCCATCCTGATCGATGCGGCGAGCTTCCTCGTCGCGGGCGCCCTGGTGTTCTCGCTACGACGCTTCTCGCGGCCGCACGACTCCGGGGAGTCGCCTGTGCGCGACCTGATCGACGGCTGGCAGACCTTCATCAGTTACCGCTGGATCGTCGCGGTCGTCCTCGCCTTCAGCCTCATCGTCATGGTGTGGCGCGGTGCGGAGGAGGTACTCGGGCCGGTGCTGGCCCTGGAAGAGTACGGCGGCCCCGCGGGCTGGTCGGCCATCCTCGGGGCCATGGCCGTCGGGCTCCTCCTCGGCGCGATCCTGGCGTCTCGGCTGCGCGTGGAGCGCCCGATCGCCTTCGGCATGGCCGTGTGCCTGCTGCTTCCGGCATGGCTGCTCACCCTCGCCTTCGCGGCTCCCCTGCCCGTGGTGATGGCCGCCGCCTTCACCTGGGGCTTCGCCATGGAACTCATGGTCGTGCTGTGGTTCACCGCGCTGCAGCGCAACGTCCCGCCCGAGTCGCTCTCCCGGGTGTCGTCCTACGACGCCTTCGGCTCGCTCATGTTCGGCCCCCTCGGCCTCGCCCTCGCCGGCCCGCTGCTCGCCTTCATCCCGATATCGGAGGCCTTCCTCATCGCCGCGCTCGTGGCCGCCACCGCGATCGTGGGCGCCCTGCTCGTCCCGTCCGTGTGGCGACTGCGCAGCAGCGACGGACTGCCGGGCATGCCGGAAGTGACCGGTGGGTAACCGAACCGACGAACCCGTGACACCCGTCAGCCGATAGGGTCCAGGCACACGACCGCACCGGCATTTCACAGGAGCACCTCGAATGAACACCGACATGCGCAACCAGATGGGCAGCGGCAAGGGATTCATCGCCGCACTCGACCAGAGCGGCGGGAGCACCCCCAAGGCCCTCAAGCTCTACGGCATCGACGAGAGCTCCTACAGCGGCGACGCCGAGATGTTCGACCTGGTCCATGCGATGCGCTCGCGCATCATCACCAACCCGGCATTCAACGGCGACAAGGTGATCGCGGCGATCCTCTTCGAGATGACCATGGACCGCGACATCGAGGGCCAGCCCACGCCGTCCTACCTGTGGGACGTCAAGCGCGTCGTGCCGCTCGTCAAGGTGGACCTCGGCCTCGCCGACGAGGTCGACGGCGCCCAGGTGATGAAGCCGATGCCGCACCTCGACGACCTGTGCTCCCGCGCTGCGGGCAAGGGCGTCTTCGGGACGAAGATGCGCTCGGTCATCAACCACGCCAACCCCGCCGGCATCCAGGCGGTCGTCGACCAGCAGTTCGCGGTCGGACTGCAGATCCTCGGCCACGGACTCGTGCCGATCATCGAGCCCGAGGTCAACATCAAGAGCGACGACAAGGCGCAGAGCGAGGAGCTGTTGCGCGCTGCGCTGCTCGCGGGCCTCGACAGCGTGCCCGACGGCCAGCAGGTGATGTTCAAGCTCTCGCTTCCGAGCCAGAACGACTTCTACAAGGTGCTCATCGACCACCCGAAGGTCCTGCGCGTGGTCGCCCTCTCCGGCGGATACTCCCGCGACGACGCCTGCGACATGCTCGCCGCCAACCACGGCATGATCGCGAGCTTCTCGCGCGCGCTGTCGGAGGGACTCACCGCGCAGCAGAGCGATGCGGAGTTCACCGCGACGCTTCAGGCGACGATCGACGAGATCTACGCCGCCTCCATCACCTAGGCAGCCCGGCCCGGTGGACGTCGACATCCGCACGGCGTCCGCCGCCGACGTGGGCCTGCTCCAGCAGTGGGCCCTGCGCGAGGGCTGGGGTGCCGGCGTCGGCGACATCGAGGCGTTCCGCCGCGCGGATCCCGAGGGATTCCTCCTCGCCTGGCTCGGCGACCGCCCCGTGGGCTCGATCAGCGCGGTGCGCTACGACGACTCGTACGCCTTCATCGGCTACTACATCGTGGAGCCGGACCTGCGCGGCCGCGGCATCGGCCACGCCCTCTTCGACGCGGCCCTGGCGCACGTCGGCCCGCGATCGTGCGGCCTCGACGGCGTGGCGGCGCAGTTGCCGACGTACGAGTCGCTCGGCTTCGCTCCCGTGTACGCGATGACGCGCTTCACCGGCAGCACTTCCATCGCCTCGGCCACGCTCGCCGGCGAGGCGCTCTACGTCGTCCCGGCCACGCCCGACGATGTCGAGGCCCTAGTCGACTATGACGCGACGCACGTCCCCGCACGCCGGGACGCCTTCGTCCGCGCCTGGCTCGACCCGGGCTCGCCGCGCAGGACCTTCGCGGTACGCCGCCGCGGTGCCGTGGCGGGCTACGCCATCGTGCGCCCGGCCGAAGGCGGCGGCTCGCGCATCGGCCCCCTCTTCGCCGACGATCTCGCCGCCGCCCGGGCGCTGCTCGGCGCCACCGCGGTGGCCGCCCTGGTGTGGGGCGACGGGATTGCGATCGACGTCCCGCGCCCCCACTCGCAGGCGGTGCAGCTCATGGAGTCCCTCGGCTTCGCCGGCGGCTACACCTGCACCCGGATGTACCGCGGGCCGGTGCGCGCACTCCCGCTCGACCGCATCTGGGGCAACACGACGTTCGAACTCGGGTAGGGCAGGATGCAGACGTGAGCCTCCACGAGAACCTGCTGGGAGGGCCCCCTCCCACCCTGCTTCCCGACGACTCGGCGCCCCGCGAGGAGCTCGAGGGTGGCGCCGACGCCTACGACGTCGCCCGTCGGCACCCGACGTCGTAGGCGTCGGCGCCACCCTCGAGCTCCTCGCGGGGCGCCGTGTCGTCGGGAAGCAGGGTGGGGGGGGGCCCTCCCAGCAGGGTCTCGTGGAGGCTCACGGCTGCATCCTGCCCTACCCGAGTTCGAACGTCGTGTTGCCCCAGATGCGG
>JBJTJS010000253.1:0-7450 GCA_046096085.1 bacterium | reverse complement strand
GCGACTCGAGGTCGTTCGAGGCGGCGATGGCGACAAGGGCTTCCGCGACCATGTCGTCGACGGCCTCGGGCTCGAGCGACGCGACGCCCACGGGGTCATACGGGCGGTTCGGAGCGGACACCGCTACTCCCCCGCGATGATCCGGAGCAGCACCTCGACGTTCTCGTCGACCGATGCCGTGCCATCGAGGCGCACATCGGGGTGCTCCGGGGGCTCGTACTCCTGGCCGATCCCGGTCATGTTGGGCAGGGTGCCCGACTGCGCCTTCGCGTAGAGCCCCTTGGGATCGCGCACCGCGCACATCTCGACGGGCGTGTCGACGTACACCTCGAGGAAATCCCCGCCGCCGAAGATCTCCCGGGCGGCGCGACGATCTGCACGGAAGGGCGAGATCAACGCGACGACGACGATCAGTCCCGCCTCCACCATGAGGCGGGCGGCCTCCGCCACGCGGCGGACGTTCTCGGCGCGGTCCTCGGGCGTGAATCCCAGGTCCTTGTTGAGCCCCGTGCGGACGTTGTCGCCGTCGAGGACGAACGTATGCATACCCAGGGCGTGCATCCTCCGCTCGAGGGCATCGGCGATCGTCGACTTGCCCGAGCCGGACAGCCCGGTGAGCCACACCACCCTGGGCTGCTGGTGCTTGAGGCGCGCGCGAGCCTCGCGATCGACCTCGTAGTCGTGCGGCACGACGTTGAGCGACCGGCGGAGCGCATGGGTGACCATCCCCGCCGCCACCGTGTCGGCGGATACCCGGTCGATGAGCAGGAACCCGCCGGTGTCCCGGCAGGCGGCGTAGACGTCCAGGGGAACGGGCGTGTCCGTCGCGATCTCGACGCGTCCGATGTCGTTCATGTCGAGCACGCGAGCCGCGAGTTGCTGGCCGCTCACGACGTCGCGGCGGTGGCGCACCACGGTGACCGTGGCGGGGATGGTCCGCGGGCCGACTGCGAGCAGGTAGGAGCGCCCGTGCATGAGGGGCTCCTCGCCGACCCACACGACGTCGGCCGAGAATCGGTCCGCCGGCTGCGGCCATGCCGTGCTCCCGTCCGGCCCCGTGCCCGCAGCCGCGAGAAGGTCGCCTCGCGTGACGTCGACCTCGCGGTCGAGCGTGATCGTCACCGCGTCGCCAGCGGCGGCCTCGGCGAGGTCCCCGGCGAAGCCGACGATGCGCTCGACCTTGGCCGCCTGCCCCGAGTCGGCGACGACGATGTCGTCTCCCGGTCGGACCACGCCCGCCGCGACGGTGCCGGCGTACCCGCGGAAGTTGCCCTCGGCCCGGACGATGAACTGCACCGGCAGGCGGAACTGGGTCTGCGTGGTCGCCGTCGGGGGGGTCCAGTCCTGGAGCGCCTGCAGCAGCGAGGGCCCGTGCCACCAGGGCATGTGCGTGGTGGGGGCGGTGACATTGTCGCCCGCCACGGCGCTCACCGGGATCGTGATGACCTCGTCCAGACCCAGGCGCGCGGCAGCCGCCTTCACCTGACCGGACAGCTCCTCGAAGGTGGCGTGCTCGTAGCCCACGAGGTCCATCTTGTTGACGGCGATCATGATCGTCTTCACGCCCATGAGAGCGCAGACGGTGAGGTGGCGGAACGTCTGGGGGCGCACTCCCCGGGCAGCATCGACGAGGAGGACGGCGACCTCCGCGTTGGACGCGGCCACGGCCATGTTGCGGGTGTACTGCTCGTGGCCCGGGGCGTCGGCGATGATCACGCGACGCCCGCTCGGGAGGTACATGTGGCGGTAGGCCACGTCGATGGTGATGCCCTGCTCGCGCTCGGCTTCCAGTCCGTCGGTGAGCAGGGAGAAGTCGATCTCCCCGACCGGGATCGTGGATCCACCGCGGCGGGTGCGGCGCGCGTAGTCCAGCTGGTCCTCCGGGATCGAACCGGTCTCGGCGAGGAGCCGTCCGATGAGCGTGGACTTGCCGTCGTCCACCGAGCCGCACGTCACGAGGCGGACCACCGGGGTCACGTCGATGCCGGCCGAGCGCTCTAGGAGAGTGGTCATCAGAAGTAGCCCTCCGCCTTCTTCGCCTCCATGGAGCCCCCGCCCTCGCCGTCGATGAGACGGCCGGCGCGCTCGGAGACATTGCTCTCGAGCATCTCCGCGATGAGGGTGTCGAGGTCCGCCGCCGTGGACTCCACGGCACCGGACAGCGGGTAGCAGCCCAGCGTGCGGAAGCGCACGCTGCGCATCTCGGGGACCTCGCCCTCCCGCAGGGGCAGACGATCGTCGTCCACCATGATCCAGGTGTTCTCCCGCCAGACCACGGGGCGCGGCCGCGCGTAGTAGAGGTCCACGATGGGGATGCTCTCGCGCCGGATGTAGCGCCAGATGTCGAACTCGGTCCAGTTGCTGATGGGGAAGGCACGCATCGTCTGGCCCTCGGCCAGCGACGTGTTGGCCGTCCGCCAGAACTCCGGGCGCTGCTTGCGCGGGTCCCACCGATGACCGGGCTCGCGCAACGAGAAGATGCGCTCCTTGGCACGCGACTTCTCCTCGTCCCGGCGCGCGCCTCCGATCGCGCAGTCGGCCTGGAGCTCGTCCAGGCCCTCGCGCAGGGCCACGGTCTTCATGATCCGGGTGTACTCGTGCGTGCCGTGGGTGAACGGGGTCACTCCCTCCGCGACGGCCGCGTGATTGGTCTGGACCTTGAGGTCCAGGCCGAGCTCCCGCGCCATGCGCTCGCGGAACTCGATCATCTCGCGGAACTTCCACGTCGTGTCGATGTGCATGACCTTGAACGGGATCGGCGCGGGATGGAAGGCCTTGCGCGCCAGGTGCAGGAGCACGCTGGAATCCTTGCCGATGGAGTACAGCAGGACGGGGCGCCTGAAGGCGCCGGCCGCCTCTCGATACACATGGATGGCCTCGGCCTCGAGGGCGTCGAGGACATCGTCATCGGAGACGGTCGCGGGTGCGGCCGTGGTCACGGTGTGCCTCTTTCCGTGGTTCGTGGCCCGTGGGGGGCGGGCTTTCCTACACGCTACCTGGGGAACCGAGGCGCCACGACACAGGTCGGCCGCGCGACGGGGAGGGTCAGGCCTCGCTCATGACGTCGACCATGGCACCCGAGGCCGCCACCTTGGCCGCCCGCCGACGGTCGATCTCGGCCTGGGCCGCCTCGAGGAGAGCCGGGTCGAGGGGGGCGTTCTCCACGCGGGAGCGCGGATGGCGGGCACGGATCCAGGCACCCAGCTCGGGGCCGGACTCCCACGACGTGATGAGGCAGTAGCGCGGCTCGGGTCCGGGATGCCACACCGCGTGCCACAGGCGCTGCGTGTCGATGATGACCTGGGCGCCCGCTGGAAGCGGGATGCGCGTCTCGGTCGACGGGTCGTTCTTGTCCTCGCGCAGGATCATGCACGCGTCGGGATTGTCGGTGAGGTTGAAGAACCCCCGCACGATCCAGCCCGTGCCCTCCGGGTTGAGGCGATTGTTGTCGTCCTGGTGGAGGTTCCAGAGGGAGTCCACGTACTCGTTCGGCTGGAGCTCGATCACGCGGCAGCGCCCGATGTTCGCGCCCGGCTCCTCCGCACGGGCCTTCAGGCGCGGAGCCTTGGCCGCGTTGGCCGGCACCCAGACGCCGTCCTTGTCGGTCTTCGGCGGGTCGTGGTGCCAGAAGCCGTTGCACTCTATGTCGCCGTAGGCCGACGCCAGCGGGGCGAACCTGGTGTCACCGGAGGACTTCCAGTCGACGAACTCGATATCGAGCCATTCGCGCGGGTCCTGGGACTGGTCGTAGGCGTCCACGACGACGTAGCCCGATTCCTCGAACTCGGGGAGCTTGACGTAGGCCATCCGACGGGTCCTTCCCTGAAACGCTCCAGGGCGGCCGCCCTGGAGCGGCACCATTCTCCCCCATGAGGGGGCCAGCCACGTGCCAGCGATCGCGTGTGTCGTGCGTCACGTGGCCGGAGGCCCCCCCTGACTACGCCTCCGACATGACGGTGGTGGGGTCGTATCCGTAGAAGGCCGTGCGCTTCGCGCGCCGATCCTGCGCCTCGGCTTCCATCGCTCGCGCGAATCCCTCGTCGAGGGCCGCGACGTCCACGTCGGTGGTGGGATCGTGCTCGAAGATCCACTTCTCGAGCTCGGGGCCCGATTCGTACGACGTGATGAGGCAGTAGCGCGGCTCCGGACCCGGATGCCACACCGAGTGCCACAGCCGCTCGGAGTCCACGATGATCCTCGCTCCGGCGGGGAGCGCGATGCGCGTCTCGGTCGCCGGATCCCGGACGTCCTCGCGCAGGATCATGAACGACGCGGCATCGTCGGTCAGGTTGCGGAAGCCCCTGACCACCCAGCCGTCGCCGTCGCGCGTGAGGCGGTTGTTGTCGTCCAGGTGGGAGTTGTAGAGCGCATCGGCGTAGGAGTTCGGCTGCAGCTCGATGATCCGCGCCCTGCCCACGTTGGCCCCCGACTCCTGCGCGAGGCCCGAGATCGTGGGAGCGACGGCCACCTGGGAATCGATCCACACCCCGTCCCGGTCAGGCTTGGGCGGGTCGAAGTGCCAGAAGGCATTGCAGTCGATGCCACCGTACGCCGAGGCGAGCGGAGCGAAGCGGGTGTCGCCCGAGGACTTCCAGTCGACATACACGAGGTCCTGCCACTCGCGAGGGTCGACGACCGTGCCATCACGGGACAGGACGACGTAGCCCTTCTCCTCCAGGACGGACATCCGATAGTGCGCCATGCGACCAGTGTCGCGCCGGGGAGCCGCGGACCTGCGTCGCCGAACGACCCGTGTCGCCGGGACCAAGGTCCCGACGGTCAGGCTTGCGCGCGGCGACGCTGCGCCGAGACCGTCGCGTACAGGCAGATCGCGGCGGCGGCGGCGAGGGTGAGGCTCTCGGCACGCCCGGCCATGGGAACGGCGATCGCGTGCGCGACCTCGGCGCGCACGACGGGCAGGATCCCGTGAGCCTCGCTCCCGAAGACCCATGCGACCGGCCCGCGCAGGATCCGCTCGGCCTCCTCCGAGCCGAGTTCCACGTCCGCGCGACCGTCGGCGGCCACGATCTCGAGTCCGCACGAGCGTGCCTCGGCGAGGGCTTCGCGGACCGGGGCATCGCTCGCCACCGCGACGTGGAAGAGGGATCCCGCGGTCGAGCGCACGCACTTGCCGTTGTGGGGATCGACGGAGCCCTCGGTGAGGACGACCGCCCCGGCACCGAGGGCGTCCGCGGTGCGGATGATCGTGCCGGCGTTGCCGGGGTCGGCGACTCCCGCGAGGATCACGGCGAGGCCGTCCGCGGCCGCGAGGGCCGTCGCCGTGTCGACCGTGACGAGCGGGCAGACGGCGACCAGGCCCTGCGGCTGGCGGGTCTCGGCCATCGCGCGCAGCACCTCGGGCGCCACCACCGTGACCGTCGCGCCCGAGCGACGCGCCCGGGCGACGAGCGCGCGATGCCGCCCGAGGGCCTCCGGGTCCGCGAACACGTGGACCCCCGGCTGCCCGGCGCCCGCCGCGCGGCCGTCGTCGATCGCGCACTCCAGGGCCTGGGGGCCCTCGACGACGAAGGCACCGCGACGGACGCGGTGCCTTCGGTCGTGGAGCTGTCGTACCTCGGTGACCCTGGGGGACCTCGCGGAGGTGATCTCCGGCTCGGTCATCGATCAGGCGGCCGGGGCCGGCAGGGCCTTCCGGGCCGTCTCGACCAGGGAGTCGAACGCCTGCGGGTCGCTCACCGCGATCTCGGCGAGCATGCGGCGATCCACCTGGATGCCGGCGGCCTTGAGGCCCTGGATGAACCGGTTGTACGTCATCCCCCGTGCGCGGACGGCGGCATTGATGCGCTGGATCCACAGCCGGCGGAAGTCGCCCTTGCGGTCCTTGCGGTCGTTGAAGGCGTAGACGAGGGAGTGAGTGACCTGCTCCTTGGCCTTGCGGTACAGGCGGGAGCGCTGGCCCCGGTAGCCGCTCGCCTGCTCGAGGACCTCACGGCGCTTCTTGTGGGCGTTGACGGCCCTCTTCACGCGTGCCATGACGGATCTCCTTGGTTCGGGGGCCGGACGGCCCGGGCGTGGCGGATGCGCCGCGCGTGGACGCGGCGGGGTTGGTCACTTGCCGAGGAGGCGCTTGACCTTCTTGACGTCGGCCGGGCTGACGACGACGTCCTTGTCCAGGCGTCGGGTGCGACGCGACGACTTGCCCTCGAGGAGGTGCCGGCGATTCGCCTGCTCGTGCGTGATCTTGCCCGAGCCGGTCACCTTGAAGCGCTTCTTGGCGCCGCTGTGCGTCTTCTGCTTCGGCATGTGCTCCCTCTCTCGTCGTCGTTCGCGTGCGCCCGGGGTCCGGGCGGGTCAGGCCTCGGCCGCCAGGGCGGCCTCTTCAGTCATCGCGCTGGCCTTGGCCTGCGCTGCCTTCGTGCGGTGGGGTGCCAGCACCATGATCATGTTGCGGCCGTCCTGCTTGGGAGCCGCCTCGACGAATCCGAGATCCTGCACATCCTCCGCGAGTCTCGCGAGGAGCCTCAGGCCCAACTCCGGCCTCGACTGCTCCCTGCCGCGGAACATGATCGTGATCTTCACCTTGTCCCCCGCCTTGAGGAACCGGACGACGTGACCCTTCTTGGTGTCGTAGTCGTGCGGGTCGATCTTCGGGCGGAGCTTCATCTCCTTGATGACGGTGTGCGCCTGGTTCTTGCGCGCCTCGCGCAACTTCACGGCGGCCTCGTACTTGAACTTGCCGTAGTCCATGAGCTTGCAGACGGGCGGCTTGGCCATCGGTGCCACCTCGACCAGATCGAGGTCGGACTCCTGGGCCAGGCGCAGGGCGTCCTCGATGCGGACGATTCCCACCTGCTCGCCCGCGGGGCCGACGAGGCGCACCTCGGGGACGCGGATCCTGTCGTTGATCCTGGGCTCGACGCTGATGTTGCCTCCTCGCACTGCGTGCGGTCGGCGTCCTTCGCCACCGCGGGGACTCGCGGGGCGGGCCCCCCGACGCGACGGTGGACGGGGCTCCCGCGACCCGGGTCGCCAGGGGACGGTGGGGCCGGCCCGACGGCGACCCGATTCGACGCGCGCGGGGCAGCAATCCCCGGCGCAGGACCCGACGCCCGGGGGCGGAGGGTGGGAATCGAGTTCCACTTCGCGCACGCCGCCCGAGGGCGACGCGATCAGGAGCACGGTAGCAGGCCGGTCCCCTCAGGCGCTAACCCGGCGACGAGCCGGAGCGCGGGGCCCTCGAGGGCGAAGCGCACGGGGCCGCCGATGTCGACCAGGACGCCGTCGGCTCCCTCCTCGAGGGCCGCCCGGGCTACCTCGGGCGCCCGCACGGGCACCGGCCGGGCGGCCGGATCCCACCGGCGCAGGGCGTCGAGTCCCGTGAAGGCGAGCATGCCGCGTCGCCCGTCCGGCTGGACCAGGCTCACCGACGCCATGTGGGTCGCCGACGAGCCGGACTCGCGGTTCCGCGGGGCGACCTGGCCGGCCGGCT
>JBJTJS010000252.1:0-2136 GCA_046096085.1 bacterium | reverse complement strand
ATGCCCGGCAGCGTCGCGACGGTAAGCGTTGACGAGCACGTTGACATCGAGCAGTTTCATGCCGGGCATGACGCGGCCTTCGAGGCCGTGGCCCGCGCCCGCCGGGGCCGCGAGCCGGTCGTCATCCTGACCGAGGTCGCGGTGGGATTCGTCCGCGTGGTCACGCGCCGGGGCGTGTTCGCCGATCCGAGCACGGCGCCCGAGGCGATGGCGGCGCTGGACGCCTGGTGCTCCTCGCCGGTCATGGATGTGCGCGAGGCCGGGCGCGGCCGGTGGGCGGTGTTCGAGGGGATCATGTCCCGCTACTCGCTCAGCGGTGGCGACGTCCATGACGGGCTGCTCGCGGCTGCCGCCTTGAGCGCTGACGCGACGCTCATGACGAGCGACCGCGGGTTCCTGCGCTTCGAGGGCCTCCCCGTCGAGCTTCTCGCATTCGCCTGAGCCGCGGGAGTCCGCGTCCTGCGCAGGCGCGGACCTTGACTAGGCTCTGGCCCTATGGCCGAGTTCATCTACACCCTGAAGAAGGCGCGTCGGGCGCATGGCGACAAGGTCGTGCTGGACGACGTCACCCTGGCCTTCCTTCCCGGCGCGAAGATCGGGGTCGTCGGCCCCAATGGTGCTGGCAAGTCCTCGCTGCTGAAGATCATGGCGGGCGTGGACCAGGTCTCCAATGGAGAGGCGATGCTGGCCCCCGGTGCGACAGTCGGCATCCTCATGCAGGAGCCGATGCTCGACGAGTCCAAGACGGTCCTGGAGAACGTCGAGGAGGGGGTCGCCGAGACCAAGGCCATGATCGACCGATTCAACGACATCTCCGCGCAACTGGCCGACCCGGACGCGGACTACGACGCCCTGCTCGCGGAGATGGGCAAGCTCCAGGAGGAGATCGACCACCGCAACGCCTGGGACCTCAACTCCCAGCTCGACCAGGCCATGGACGCGCGGCGCTGTCCGCCCGGCGACGCCGATGTGGCCGTGCTCTCCGGCGGCGAGAAGCGGCGCGTGGCGCTGTGCAAGCTGCTGCTCCAGCAGCCCGACCTGCTCCTCCTCGATGAGCCCACCAACCACCTCGATGCCGAGAGCGTCCAGTGGCTCGAGCAGCACCTGGAGAAGTACCCCGGCACCGTCGTCGCGATCACCCACGACCGCTACTTCCTCGACAACGTCGCCCAGTGGATCCTCGAGCTCGACCGAGGTCGTGCCTTCCCCTACGAGGGCAACTACTCCACCTACCTGGAGAAGAAGGCCGCGCGCCTCAAGGTTGAGGGCCAGCGTGACGCCAAGCTGAAGAAGCGCCTCACCGACGAGCTCGACTGGGTCAGGTCCAGCGCGCGGGCGCGACAGACGAAGAGTCGCGCGCGCCTGGAGCGCTACGAGGAGATGGCGGCGGAGGCGGAGAAGACCCGCAAGCTCGACTTCGACGAGATCCAGATCCCGCCCGGCCCGCGGCTGGGCAATGTCGTGGTCGAGGCGCATGGCCTGACCAAGGCCTTCGGCGACCGGGTCCTCATCGACGACCTGTCGTTCACCCTGCCGCGCAACGGCATCGTCGGGGTCATCGGACCCAATGGCGTGGGCAAGACCACGCTCTTCCGCATGATCGTGGCGGCGACCGAGGGCGGCTCCGATGACAAGGACGAGTTGCCGACGGCCGGCGAGATGTAGGTCGGGGAGTCGGTGTCGTGGTCCTACTTCGAACAGAGGCGCTGCGGTCTGGTGCCGCAGAAGTTCGTCTGGGTTGTCGTCTCCGACGGACTGGACTGGATCAAGGTGGGCAACGTCGAGATGCCCTCCCGCGCGTACGTCTCAGCCTTCGGGTTCAAGGGCCCCGACCAGCAGAAGCCCGCCGGCGTCCTGTCGGGCGGCGAGCGCAATCGGCTCAACCTCGCGCTGACCCTCAAGATGGGCGGCAACCTGCTGCTGCTCGACGAGCCGACCAACGACCTCGACGTGGAGACGCTGGGCTCGCTGGAGAACGCGCTCCTGGAGTTCCCCGGCTGCGCGGTCATCACGTCGCACGATCGGTGGTTCCTCGACCGCATCGCCACGCACATCCTCGCCTACGAGGGCGACTCGCAGTGGTTCTGGTTCGAGGGCAACTTCGAGTCGTACGAGAAGAACAAGGTGGAGCGCCTC
>JBJTJS010000251.1:0-8856 GCA_046096085.1 bacterium | reverse complement strand
GGCGGGATGGGCCATGATGTGGCCTCGCCGACCCGCGTGCCCGACGAGGAGGACACCATGGCCGAGCCGGGCATCCGCGCGGTCCACGTGCTGCTCACCGAGGTGCACCGCGAGGGCGGCCGGGCCGTGGACCCGCCGGCGCGGCGCGTCATCGCGGCCGCGGCCGTCGCCAATCCGCTTGCCGGAGTCCCCGATGCGCAGGACCTCGGCGTCCTTGAGGACCTCGGGGCCGCGGTCGCCGCCTACCTCGTCGGGCGCGCCCTGGAGGTGCTGGCCTCGGCCGGGGTGTCCCCGTCGGAGGTGCGCGGCTACGGCAAGGGCGCCATCGTCGGGACCGACGGGGAGCTCGAGCACACCGCCGCGGTCCTGCACCCGAGGTTCGGGGCGCCGGTGCGCGCCGCCATCGGCGGCGGCGCCGACATCATCCCGGGGACCAAGAAGGTGGGCGTTCCCGGCTCGTCCATCACGATGCCCATCGGCAACAAGGACGACCGATGGGTGTTCGACGACATGGACGCCGCGGAGATCTCGATGCCCGACGCGCCGCGCTCCGACGAGATGGTCATCGCCCTCGTCCTGTCGTCGAGCCCCCGCGCCCACGCGCGGGTGAAGAAGCCCGGAGGCTGACGTGTTCAAGGTGATGGTGGGCCTGGTACGCCGCACCGACATGGACGGCGCGCAGTTCGCCTCGTGGTGGCTCGACGAGCATGCGCCACTGGCGCGGCAGCTCCCGGGCGTGCGCCGGATCCGCTTCAACCTCATGGCTGACGGCCCCTTCGACGGGATCGCCGAGCTGTGGTTCGACTCCCCCGAGGCAGCGGACGCGGCGTACGCCACCGACATCGGCAAGGCGGTCGCCGCCGACTCCCTCACCCACGTGAGCGAGCGCGTGCGCATGCCCGCGGACGAGCGCGACATCCTCGGCTAGTCCGTCGCGGGGGCCTCCGGCCGCATGCGCACGCCATTGACGGCCGCGCCGAGCAGGACGACGCACACGGACAGCCACACCGTGAGCATGGAGGCGACGATGCCTGAGATGGCGCCGTACGTGATGCGCAGGTTGGTCGCGTCGTCGAAATAGCGGCTGGACCCGTAGCCCACGATGAGGAGCAGCACGCCCGCGATGGCCGCACCCGGCAGCCCTTCGAGCAGCCGCTGAGTGCCGGAGATGGCGATCCAGTACATCACCGTGAGCGCAACGATCACGATGACCATGACAATGAGGTAGCCGACCAGGCTGCCGACAAGCGAGGACGCGTCGAGGATCCAGGCGGTGATCCCGAGGCCCACGATGACTCCCACGGCGACGAGGACCGCGATGGTGCGCAGGATGACCGAGCGGTGCGGCGCGACGCCGTACGCCGCCTCCATGCCGCGGAGCAGCTGGTGCATGGCCGTCGACACCGACCAGATGGCCAGGATCACCACGACGACATCGAGCCAGAAGCTCCCGGGCGTGTCCTGGGCGACGATCTCGAGCTGCACCCGCAGGATCTCCCCGAGCGACCCGGGCGTGGCCTCGGCCAGCTCGCCGATGATCCGTGCGGGGTAGACCTGCGAGGTGAACAGGCCCGCGATGTTGACCGCGGCCAGGCCCGCGGGGAACACCGCGAGGAGGAGCCAGAACGCGATCCCCGCGGCCCGGGCGATGAGGTGGTCCTGGCGCTCGCGCCCGAACACCGCGAGAGCGATCGCCTTCACGTCGGTCAGGCCGTGCCCCCGAGCCGCCCCGGTGTCCCGCCGCGTCATCGCGCGGGGGTCATGACTCGCAGTACTTCTTGAGCCCCTTGGTGGCACCCTTGAGCATGTCGTTCATCGTCTTCTTCACCAGGAAGCCCGGCAGGGGGATGGCCGGCTCGATCTCCAGTGACAGCGTGGCCTTCGTGCCGCTGCCGGCAGGGGCGAGGGACCACGAGCCGCGCGAGGACTTCTGGGCCTTCGACGCCGACGCGAGAGTCCAGGACATGCCGGAGTCGGTGTAGGTGTAGTCGAGTTCGTACTCGTCCTTGGCCACCTTGACGTCGTTCACCTGCCGCGCCCGCGTCGCGCGACCCTCGTCGTCCGTGGCGAGGACCGTCGAGCTGATGAGCCCGGGGAACCACTGGGGCTGCGACGGCAGGTCGCGGATGGCCGCCATGACGTCGTCGAGCGGGGCGTTGATCGTGATCGATTCCGAACCTGAGGCTGAACCCATGGCCACACGCTACGGCGACCCGTGTCGCCCCGGGGCGGGAACGGCGCAATCCGCCGGGCGATAGCGTCTGCCCATGCCCGCCGAACTGCCCTCCCGCGCGCGCGTCGTCGTCATCGGGGGCGGGGTCATCGGGGCGTCTGTCGCCTACCACCTCGGCCATGCCGGCTGGGGCGACACCGTGCTGCTCGAGCGAGACCGGCTGACCTCGGGGACGACCTGGCACGCCGCCGGCCTCATGGTCACCTTCGGCTCGATGTCGGAGACGAGCACCGCGATGCGGATGTACACGCGCGACCTCTACAGCCGGCTCGAGGCCGAGACCGGCCAGGCCACCGGCTTCGCCCCGGTGGGGCTCATCGAGTCGGCGTACGACGAGGGCCGCCTCGAGGAGTACCGCCGGGTCGCGGCGTTCAACCGGCTGTGCGGCGTCGACGTCCACGAGATCTCCGCCGCCGAGGTCGCCGACCTCTTCCCGCCCGCGGACGTCTCCGGCCTGCTCTCCGCCTTCTACATGCCCGGCGACGGGCGGGTGAACCCCGTCGACGTCACCATGGCGCTGGCCAAGGGCGCGCGCATGCAGGGCGTGACCGTGATCGAGGAGACGCCGGTCGTCGACGTGCTCGTGCGCGACGGCCGCGTCGTCGGCGTGCGCACCGAGCGCGGCGACATCGAGTGCGAGTACGTCGTCAACTGCGCGGGCATGTGGGCCCGTCAACTGGGAGCGAAGTCCGGCGTCACGATCCCGCTGCAGGCGGCGGAGCACTACTACCTCATCACCGACACGATCCCCGGCCTCGACCCCGACCTGCCGGTCTTCGAGGACCCCGGCTCCTACGCCTACTACCGCCCCGAGGGCGACGGGATGATGGTCGGGCTGTTCGAGCCGGTGTGCGCTCCGTGGAGTGTCGAGGGCATCCCGGAGACCGCGTCGTTCCTCACGCTCCCGCCGGACTGGGAGCGCATGGAGCCCTACCTCCTCACCGCGATGTCGCGCGTGCCGGTCACGCTCGATGTCGGCGTGCGGACGTTCTTCTGCGGGCCCGAGTCCTTCACGCCCGACCTGCTGCCCGTCGTCGGCGAAGCCCCCGAGGTGCGCGGCTACTTCGTCGCGGCGGGCCTCAACTCGATCGGCATCCTCACCGGCGGCGGCATCGGCCGGCTGATCGCGGAGTGGATCGTCGACGGTCGCCCGCAGGCCGACATCACCGGGATGAACATCGATCGACTGCACCCCTACCAGGCCAATCCGGAGTACCGCGCGACGCGCACGGTCGAGTCGCTCGGCATGGTCTACCAGACGCACTTCCCCGGACGGTCGATGCAGACCGCGCGCGGGGTGAAGCGGTCGCCGCTGCACGACCGGCTTGCCGAACGACGCGCCTACTTCCGTGACGTCTCCGGCTGGGAGGGGGCCGACTGGTTCGCGCCGGAGGGCGTCGAGCCGCGCATCGAGGAGCTCACCTGGGGGCGACAGAACTGGTTCGACTACTGGGCCGACGAGCACCGCGCGGTGCGCGAGGCCGCAGGCCTCATGGACATGGCGTTCATGGCGAAGTTCCTCGTCGAGGGCCCTGATGCCGGTGCGCTGCTCGAGGAACTGTCCGCCAACCGCGTCGACGGCGACCCCGGCGTGATCACCTACACGCAGTGGCTCAATGACGCCGGGCTCCTCGAGGCCGATCTCACCGTGACCAAGCTCGGCGAGGGCCGCTTCTGGGTGGTCGCCTCCGACACCGCGCACCGCCATGTCGAGACCTGGATGCGCCGGCACGTCGGCGACCGCCGGGCGTGGATCACCGACATGACGTCGGCGTACGCCCAGATCAACATCCAGGGCCCGCTCTCGCGGGAGATCCTGCAGGGGATCACGTCGGCGGACCTGTCGAACGACGCCTTCCCCTTCCGCCACGCCCGCGAGAGCGACCTCGGCTTCGCGCGCGGCCTATGCGTGCGCATCACGTACCTCGGCGAACTCGGCTACGAGCTCTACGTGCCGGCGGACCAGGCCGTCCACGTCTACGAGCGCCTGATCGAGTACGGCGAGCCCCGCGGACTGCGGCATGTGGGCCTCAAGGCGCTGGCCAGCCTGCGCATGGAGAAGGGCTACCGGGACTACGGGCACGACATCGACAACACCGACTCCGTCCTCGAGGCCGGCCTCGGCTTTGCCGTCGCGCTCGACAAGCCCTTCATCGGGCACGACGCGGTGATCGCACTCAAGGAGTCCGGCCCGCTGCGCCGCCGTCTCGCCCAGGTGCGCGTGCTCGACCCGGAGCCGCTGATGTTCCACGGCGAGGTCGTCTACCGCGATGGGGTCCCCGTCGGCTACGTGCGGGCCGCGAGCTACGGCCACACGCTCGGCGGCGCGGTCGGGCTGGCCATGATCGACCCGGGCGAGCCGGTGACGGCCGAGTTCATCAACAGCGGGACGTGGGAGGTCGACATCGCCGGGGTTCGCCACCCGGCCGCGGCCTCGCTGCGCCCGATGTATGACTCCGACAGCGCACGCGTGCGGATGTAGCGCTACGCCGCCAGCCGCAGGAGCCGGAAGCCCTTGTCGTTCGCGCCCAGGCGCATGACGGCATCCTTCGTGCGCTTCCAGGTCCCCTTGTCCGCCGCGCCCGAGTTGGCCCGGTCGGGGACCGGGTGCAGCCGGAACGGGTAGTCGGCATTGCGGATGGCGTAGCCGACGGCGCGCTCGACCTCGAAGGTCCCGTCCTCCTGCTCGACGAAGGTGAACAGGGTGAGCAGGCCATCGCCGGAGCGGGGGTCCTTGCGCGACTGCGCGGACAGCAGGTTGCCGTGCCCGTAGGCCACCCACATGCCGTCGACCTTGTCGACCGGCTGGATGACGTGAGCATGGTGCCCGAGGACGAGGTCGACCTCGCCGGACTTCGCCAGCGCCTCGACGACGTCGCGCTGCCCCTGGGTGGGCGTCACCTGCCCTTCGACGCCGTGGTGCAGGCTCACGACGACGATCCTGGCCCCGGCCTTGCGGGCATGGCGCGCATCGCGAATGATCCGCTCGGGGCTGATGCGGTTGCAGCACCACTCCCGGCCGGAGGGCAGCGGGATGCCGTTGAACCCGTAGGTGTAGCTCATGAGGGCGATGGGCACGCCCTTCACCTCGATGATGTCCGGGGCGAGCGACTCCTCCTGGGTGCGCGCGGTGCCGAAGGCCACCATTCCGGCGCGCTCGATGGCGTCGATCGTGCTCACGACGCCGTTGAAGCCCTGATCGAGGGTGTGATTGCTCGCCGTGCTGCAGGCATCGAATCCGAGCCACGCCATGGCCTTGGCGAGTTGCGGCGGAGCGTTGGGCAGGTCGGGCCATGCGCTCCACGGACCGCCGGCGGAGCCCATGGGGTACTCCATGTGGCACACCGCGAGGTCGGACATGGCGACCAGCGGTGCGATGCCCTCGAGCATGGGCCGGAAGTCGACCCTCGCTCCATCGCGGGCGTCCGACTTGGCCTGGTCGATGATCTGGCGGTGGACGAGCACGTCGCCCACGCCGAGCACGGTGATCTCGACGGGTGCGGATTCCTCCTGGGCGTGGGCGGCGTACGCGGGGCCGAGGGCCAGGCACAACGTGGCAACGCACAGGCCGGCGATCGCGGCCATCCCCCTCTTCACGGGCCGCAGCCTAGGGCAGCGCGACCCCCGGATGCGCGGTCACGCGCCGGCCGCCTACAGCGACGACTGCCAGTAGTCCTGCCAGCGCACGAAGATGAGGCCGAGGACGACGACGTACCACGCCGCCAGGATGAGACCCCGCAGGCTGACGAGGGCGTCGATGCCCGTCCGCCAGGACGCCGGCGTGGGCAGGCGGCGGGAGGAGAGATTGGCCGCCGTGACCCAGATGAAGATAGGCGCGGTCACGGTCCATACGACCATGCACCACGGGCACAGCGCGCCGATGGAGTAGAGGCTCTGCCAGACGAGCCACTGCACGAATCCGAAGCCGAGCAGCGCGCCCACATTGAGCCCGAGCCACATCCACCGGGGCAGTGCCGCGCCCGCCGCGAGCGCGACGCCGAGCGTGATCACGACGCTGAAGCCGATGAGCCCCATGATCGGGTTGGGGAAGCCGAACGCCTCCGCCTGCGGCGTGATGATCACCGATCCGCAGGACAGCACCGGGTTGATGTCGCAGGCCGGGCTGTAGTTGGGGTCGGCGAGGACGCGCACCTTCTCGATGGTGAGCTCGATCGCCGCCAGCAGGCCCAGGGCGCCACCGACAATGAGCAGCCACGCGGTCGTGCGATCCAGTCGGCGCGAGCGGACCTCGCGGGGGTCCACGTCCTCGTCGACGATGTCGTCGTCCAGCAGCGTCTCACTCATGGGCTCACGGTACGACGCGGGGGCCGGGTACGCGCGCTACTACCCTGGGGGCATGGCCCAGACGGATGGCGGTGAGCCCACCGAAGACCTCGCCGAGGCGGTGGCCGCTGCCTCCGACCTGGACCCCGTGCCCGCGGAGGACCCGGACGACCGGCACCCGCTGTCCGTCCTCCTCGGTGGCCCCTGGGGTGCCATCGAGTCCATGGCCCCCACGGTGCTCTTCGTCCTCGCCTACTTCGCCTCGGGCAACAACCTCGCCGTGGCCGTGGGCGTGGCCCTCGGCATCGCCGTCATCCTCGCGGGCGTCAAGATCGCCCGCCGGGAGAAGCCGGTCCGGGTGCTCTCCGGGCTGCTCGGTGTCGCGATCGCCGCCCTGTTCGCGGCGTACCAGGACGACCCCCTGGGCTTCTTCCAGATCCGGGTCCTCGCCAACATCCTCAGCGCGCTGGCCTTTGCGGTCTCCATCCTCATCAAGCGCCCCCTCATGGGCGTCATCATCGGGCCCGTCATGGGCACCGGGATGCGCTGGCGCCAGGATCCCGACCTGCTCAAGGCGTACTCGCGCGTGACCTGGCTGTGGGCGATCCTCAGCCTGGTACGCGCGGCCATCCAGATCCCGCTCATCCAGGCGGGCCAGCTCGCCTGGCTCGGCGCGACGCCGTTCCTCTTCTACGGACTGGTCGCACTCACGATCGCGGCATCGTGGTGGGTGATCCGCAAGACCCTGCCGGCCGGACACCCTGGCATCCGCCATCCGCAGGTGCCCGCGGCGGCCTGACCCGCGTCTGGCCGTGCGCCCGGGTCAGTGGGCCCGGGTCAGTGGGCCTGGCAGGTGGGGCACCAGTAGAGGTTGCGCCCGGCGAGGTCCGCCCACGCCACCTCGTCCCCGCAGACCAGGCACGGCCGGCCCTCGCGGCGATAGACGTAGACCTCTCCCCCGTGGCGGTCGCGGCGACGCGGCCGGCCCATGGCCTGCGGGGTGTGCTCCCCGCGAACGGTGTCGATGCGGCCGCGGCGTACGCCGTCGGTCATGAGCTCGACGAGGTCATCCCACATGACGAGGAACTCCTCGCGGCTCACGTCGCGCCCAGGGCGATAGGGGTCGATGCCGGCTCGGTAGAGCGTCTCGGCACGGTAGATGTTGCCCACTCCGGCGAACGCCGACTGGTCCATGAGGAGGCCGCCGATGGGGGCGCGGCTGCGGGAGATGCGCGTCCAGGCGCGCTCGGGGTCGGCGTCCTTGCGGATCGGGTCGGGGCCGATGCGGGCGGTGAGGGCGCGCACCTGGTCGGGATCCAGCACCTCGCAGGCCGTCGGGCCCCGCAGGTCGGCGTAGGCATCGTCGCCCTCGATTCGCAGGCGCACCTGACCGCGCGGCTCCGGCGCCTCGCCCTTGCCGAAGGACCACTTGCCGTAGAGGCCCAGGTGCACGTGGAGGGTGCGGTCTTCGTCGAAGTCGACGAGGAGGTGCTTGCCCAGGGCATCGGCCTTGCGCAGGGTCGTGCCATCGAGGAGCGCCGCGCCGGAATCGAAGCGGCCCTGCGGGCTGGACACCGCGATGTCCTGGCCCTTGAACGCGCGGTTGATGCGGCGGGCCTGGCGGTGGACGACGTGTCCCTCGGGCATTGCGCGAGTGTGCCAGGCTTCGCGGATGGTCGCAGTCGCGGGAGTCGATGGTCGCCGGGGCGGCTGGGTGGTGGCGACCGTTGACATCTCAGGCGCACCTCGCCTGGAGTCGCTGGAGTACATCGCCCCGCTCGCACCGCTCCTGGAGCGGGGCCTGGCCGTCGTCGCCATCGATATGCCCATCGGGCTCTCCGACACCGGCTCGAGGGACTGCGACATCGCAGCACGCAAGCTGCTGCGGCCGCACGGGTCGCGGGTCTTCCCAGCCCCGCCGCGCGCCGCCCTGGACCATGTCGACGACTACGACGCCGCCTGCCGGGCCTCGGTGTCGGTGTCGGGCAAGGCTCTGTCGAAGCAGACCTGGAACCTCCTGCGCGCCATCGCCGAGGTGGACGCCCTCGCCGACGACCCGCGCATCGTCGAGTGCCACCCCGAGCTCGCCTTCGCGCTCATGCAGGGGCATCCGGTGGACGAGAAGAAGAAGACCGCTCCCGGGCGCGAGGTGCGGCTCGGGCAGCTGCGGCGATGGCTACCCGATCTCGCGGATCCGGCGTACGGCGACGACGGCCTCGATGCCCTCGCCTGCGCGTGGTCGGCCGCGCGCATCGCCGCGGGCACGGCGCTCACACTCCCGCACGGCGAGGTGACCCTCGACGACGCGGGCCGCCCCATGCGCATCTCCGCCTAGCCCC
>JBJTJS010000250.1:0-8641 GCA_046096085.1 bacterium | reverse complement strand
GGCGCGCGCGCGCCTGCAGATTTACTACAACGTCGCCTACGGCATTGCAGCAGGGCTGGGGCCCCTCATCGGCGGTGCACTCGTCGCCGTTTCATGGCGCTGGGCGTTCGCGCTCATCATCCCGATGATCTTCGTGGCCGGCGGCCTGCTGTGGGGCAAGCTCACCTCGAAGCCGCGGGCTGGCGAGGCGCGGCGCTTCGACTCCCTGGGCAGCGTGCTCATGATCGCCGGCCTCACCCTTCTGCTGCTCGGCATCGAGCGCGGCTGGTGGTGGGGGCTGGTCGCGGGAACTGTCCTCGTGATCGCGTTCGTCATCCATGCGCTGCGGCGGCGCGATGGCCTAGTACCTGCCAGCCTGCTGACCTCTCGCGTGATCGTCGCCACGGTGGTGGTGGCGCTCATCATCGGCTTCGTCCAGTTCTCGATGCTCACCTACCTGCCGCTGCTGTCCCAGCAGGTGGCGCCCTCCCTGAACTCCGGCATCGTCGTCATCCCGCTCACGGTGCTGTGGATGACACTCGGCGGGTTCATGGGCATCCTCGCGCTGCGCGTGGGCACGCGGCTGCTGGCCGTGGTCTCGGTGGCCTGCGCCGCCCTCTCGGCCGTGACCGTGGTGGTGACGGTCACGTACCCGTCACTGCTCCTGGCATCCGTCCTCGCGGGCGCATCAGCCGGGCTCATCCTCATCCCGGCGCTGCTGCTGTGCCAGCACGCGGCCCCGCCCGAGGATGTGGGCGCGGCGACGTCGTTCATGGTGCTCATGCGCAACTTCGGCGGTGCCGCGGGCGCTGCGCTGATCGCCGTTCTGCTGGTCGATGCCGGGGTCGACGTGGCATTCGGGACCCTTGCGGTGGTCGCCCTGCTGGCGCTCCTGCCGGCGCTGCTGCTGCCGTCGCTGAAGAGCGAGCAGCACCTCATTGCGGTGCGGGAGGGGGCCGTGCACCGATAGCGCCCGATTGACGTCCTGCGCTGATGCCGTAGCGATGCGTCAGAGGGAGGCGAGGAACTCCTGGGGCGACATGTCCACGAGGCCGAGCGTGGACAGGTGACGCCCTGTGGCCCGGTAGTCCTCGCCGTTGACGGTGGACGCGAGGGCGATGATGGCGTCGATGTTGGGCGTCGCGATGCCGAGCATGGACGCGATCTCGCTGATGGGCACCAGGCCGTAGGGGACCTCCTCGGTGACGTAGCGGTGCTGCGCGCTGCGGGGTGTCATCTGGTCGACGTGGACCGTGGTGTTGCTCAGCGTCTCGTAGAGGGTGTCGCCGGGGAAGCCGTACATCTCCTTGAGCTGGGCGAAGACGCCCTCGGTCTCGACGCCGAGCGCCTTGGCGACGGTGACGCGCTCGTCGTCGACGGCCTCGACCATCCGGGCGACTCCGGGGGTGATGCTGTAGGCCTTCGTGCGGTAGGGCCCCATGGCCTCGATTCGCGAAAGGTCGAGCAGCGTGGTCACCGGGTGCACTGCGTAGGCCACATCGCTCATGGAGGTCACGAGGACATTGGCGGCGGCGACGTACTGCGGGTGGATGTCGTGCAGGATGTCCAGTGCCTCCGCGGTCCGCGTGTGCGGGAGCGCGGCGAGGGGAAGCTCGGCCTTGATGCCGCGCAGCCAGATGTGGTCGAGTCCGTGGATCTTGGCGGCGTACAAGAAGGTGTCGGTCTCGGTGATGAGGAGCGAGCGGGGATCGCGGCCGCGCTCCCGCATGATCTGGGCCAGGCGCAGCGCGCCGAACTTGCCGGGCTGGATCACGACGACCTGGCCGTCGGGGGAGTGGTCGGCGATCGCCTGGAGGTAGACCTCCTGGCCGAAGGCGGGGGCGACGAGGAAGGAGACCTCGGCCGCAGCGTGCGCGCCCGCGACGTCGGTGTCGCCGTGGGCGATCGCGGCGAAGCCGCCCTCCTGGCCCTCGGCCGTCGATCCCTCCACCAGGACGCCGCCGAATGCCCGGATGATCTCGATCTGCTCGGCATGCTCGGGTACGGCGACGAGGTGGACGTCGTGGCCGCTGAGTGTCATGTCGCCGGCGAAGGCCTGCCCGGCGTTGCCGGCGCTGAGGACGGTGAGTCGCATGCCGCGAGTATGTCGTGCTGCGCTCGCACTCTCCGTGCGGATAGCGCCAGGAGGTGAGGCGATACCGCCAGAGAACGGGGCGCCGTCCGGGCTCGCCTGCCCCGTGCGGTGGAATGTGCCCGTGGCGATCGAGGTGGGGCCCCGGCCGATGACCGCGGCCGAGGTCGTGGCGGTGGCCCGTCGGCGTGAGCCGGTCCGCCTCACCGATGAGGCTCTGGCCGAGATGACCCGCAGCAGGACCGTCATCGAGGGTCTCGCCGAGTCGCCGGAGCCGGCGTACGGCGTCTCCACCGGGTTCGGCGCCCTCGCCACGGTGCACATCCCGCCGGAATCCCGCGCCCACCTGCAGGAGTCGCTCATCCGCTCGCATGCGGCGGGCAGCGGCCCCGAAGTCGAGGACGAGGTGGTGCGCGCCACCATGCTGCTGCGCCTGCACACTCTCGCGACGGGCCGCACCGGGGTGCGTCCCTCGACCGCCCAGGCGTACGCCGCCATGCTCAGCGCCGGCATCAGCCCGATCATCTGCGAGTACGGCTCCCTCGGCTGCTCCGGCGACCTCGCGCCGCTGTCGCACATCGCGCTCGCGCTCATGGGCGAAGGAGAGGTGCGCAACAGCTTGGGCGAGAAGGTGCCGGCTGCACAGGCGCTCGCGGACGCGGGACTCGAGCCGGTGAGGCTCGCCGAGAAGGAGGGTCTCGCCCTCATCAACGGCACCGACGGCATGCTCGGCATGCTCGTCCTCGCCCTCGCCGACCTCGAAGTCCTCATCACCACGGCCGACATCTCCGCCGCCATGTCCATCGAGGCCCTCCTCGGCACGGACCGGGTGCTCGCGGACGATCTCCAGCTCCTGCGCCCCCACCCCGGGCAGCGCATCAGCGCCGCCAACATGAGGAGGGTGCTGAGGGACTCGCCCAGCGTGGCCAGCCACGCCGGCCCCGAGGACACGCGCGTGCAGGACGCCTACTCGCTGCGCTGCGCCCCGCAGGTCAACGGCGCGGCCCGCGATACCGCCGACTACTGCTCCGTTGTCGCCACGCGCGAACTCGCGTCGGCCGTCGACAATCCCGTCGTCACGCTGGACGGCCGTGTCGAGAGCAATGGCAACTTTCACGGCGCACCCGTGGCCTACGCCTTGGACTTCCTCGCCATCCCGGTCGCCGACGTCGCGAGCATGAGCGAACGCCGCACCGATCGGCTCCTCGACCGCCACCGCAGCCACGGCCTGCCGCCGTTCCTCGCGCACGAGGTCGGCGTCGACAGCGGCCACATGATCGCGCAGTACACCGCCGCCGGGATCGTCCACGAGCTCAAGCGGCTGGCCGTGCCCGCCAGCGTCGACTCGATCCCCTCCAGCGCGATGCAGGAGGACCACGTCTCCATGGGCTGGTCCGCGGCGCGCAAGCTCCGCCTCGGCGTCGACGGCCTAGCCCAGGTGCTCGCCATCGAGATCCTGTCCGCCGCCCGCGCGCTGGACCTGCGCTCGCCGCTGTCCCCGGCTGATGCGACGGCCGCCGTGGTCGCCCTGCTGCGGCGCGATGTCGAGGGCCCCGGCCCGGACCGCTACCTCGCCCCTGAGATCGCTGCCACCACCGCCCTCGTGCGCGACGGATCCGTCGTTCGCGCCGTGGAGACCGTCACCGGACCGCTCAACACACTGGAGGACTGACATGTCAGAGGCGCTCCCGGGTGCAAGGCCCGTGTCCGCTCCGCGCGGCACCACGCTCACCGCGCGCGGCTGGCCGCAGGAGGCCGCGCTGCGCATGCTGCAGAACAACCTCGACGCGGAGGTCGCGGAGCACCCCGACAAGCTCGTCGTGTACGGCGGCACGGGGCGCGCGGCGCGCGACTGGGCGTCGTTCGACGCGATGATCCGCACGCTGACCACGCTCAAGGACGACGAGACGATGCTCGTGCAGTCCGGGCGGCCGGTCGGCGTGATGCAGACGAACGAGTGGGCGCCGCGCGTGCTCATCGCGAACTCCAACCTCGTCGGCGACTGGGCGAACTGGCCGGAGTTCCGGCGCCTGGAGCAGCTCGGCCTCACGATGTACGGGCAGATGACCGCGGGGTCGTGGATCTACATCGGCACCCAGGGCATCCTGCAGGGCACCTACGAGACCTTCGCGGCCGTCGCGGTCAAGCGCTTCGGCGGCACTCTCGCCGGGACCCTCACCCTGACGGCGGGCTGCGGCGGCATGGGCGGTGCGCAGCCCCTCGCCGTCACCATGAACGAGGGTGTCTGCCTCGTCGTCGACGTCGATCCGACGCGCCTGCAGAAGCGCGTCAAGGACCGCTACCTGGACGAGATCGCCAACGATCTCGATGACGCCATCGCACGCGTCACCGCGGCCAAGAAGGAGCGCCGGGCCCTGTCGGTCGGCGTACTCGGCAATGCCGCCGTCGTCTTCCCCGAGTTGCTGCGCCGCGGCGTCGAGATCGACATCGTCACCGACCAGACCAGCGCCCACGACCCGCTGTCGTACCTGCCCGAGGGCATCGACCTCGCTGACGGCCCGGACTACGCGGCGAAGAAGCCCGAGGAGTTCACCGACCGCGCGCGGGTGTCGATGGCCAAGCACGTCGAGGCCATGGTCGGCTTCATGGACGGGGGCGCCGAGGTGTTCGACTACGGCAACTCGATCCGCGACGAGGCCCGCATGGGTGGCTTCCCGCGTGCCTTCGAGTTCCCCGGCTTCATCCCCGCCTACATCCGCCCGCTGTTCTGCGAGGGCAAGGGCCCGTTCCGCTGGGTCGCCCTGAGTGGCGACCCGAAGGACATCATGGCCACCGATCGCGCGGTGCTCGACCTCTTCCCCGAGAACGAGCACCTGCGCCGCTGGATCACCATGGCCGAGGAGCGCGTCGCGTTCCAGGGCCTGCCGGCGCGCATCTGCTGGCTCGGCTACGGCGAGCGGGACAAGGCGGGCCTGCGCTTCAACGAGATGGTCGCCAACGGCGAGGTGTCCGCGCCCATCGTCATCGGCCGTGACCACCTCGACTGCGGCTCCGTGGCGTCGCCGTACCGCGAGACCGAGGGCATGTACGACGGATCCGATGCCATCGGGGACTGGCCCATCCTCAACGCGCTCGTCAACACCGCATCGGGGGCGAGCTGGGTGTCCTTCCACCACGGTGGCGGCGTCGGCATCGGCCGCTCGCTGCACGCCGGCCAGGTGAGCGTCGCCGATGGCACGCCCCTCGCGGCGCAGAAGCTCGCGCGTGTCCTCACCAACGACCCGGGCATGGGCGTCATCCGCCACGTCGATGCCGGGTACGAGCTCGCCGAAGAGGTGGCCGAGGAGCGCGGCGTGCGCATCCCCATGCGCGAGGGCGAGTGAGCGTCGCCGCACGACTCGGGCAGATCGCGGACGTGGGCCGCGATCCGTCGTCCGGCGGCTACCGGCGCCTAGCGTGGACCGAGCCCGACCTCGCGTTGCGCGAATGGTTTGTCGGCGAAGCTGCGTCCCTCGGTCTCGACGTGGAGACCGACCGCAACGGGAACTTGTGGGCGTGGTGGGGCGATCCGTCCGCGGGGGATGCCGTCGTCACGGGGTCGCACCTGGACTCGGTCCCCGACGGCGGCAACTTCGACGGGCCGCTGGGTGTCGCGAGCGCGCTAGCGGCGGTGGCGGAATTGCAGGAGCGCGGCGTCCGGCCCCGCCGACCGCTCGCGGGCGCGTGTTTCACCGACGAGGAGGGCGGCCGCTTCGGCGTCGCCTGCATCGGCTCGCGACTGGCCGCCGGAGTCCTCGCCCCGGAGCGGGCGCTCGCCCTGAGCGACGCCGATGGAGTGACGTTCGCGGAGGCGCTCACGCGCGCGGGGCGTGATCCTGGCGCGCTCGGCGCAGAACCCGAGCGGTTGTCCCGCATCGGGGCATTCGTCGAACTCCACGTCGAGCAGGGTCGCGGGCTCGTCGACCTCGGCCACGCGGTCGCTGTCGGGACCGCGATCTACCCGCACGGACGCTGGCGCGTCGACTTCTCCGGCCAGCCCAACCATGCCGGCACGACGCGCATGGCGGACCGACGCGACCCCATGGTGGCCTTCGCCAGGCTCGTCCTCGCCGCACAGGCGGAGGCGGCAGGCCGCGATCTGCCGATGCGCGCGGCGCGGGCGACCGTCGGCAAGGTTGCCTGCACGCCGAATGCCGTGAACGCCGTACCCGCCCATGTCACCGGATGGCTCGATGCCCGCGCCGAGGACGAGGGGACCCTCGACGCGCTGCTGGAGGCCATCACACGCGACATCACCGTCCCAGGCGTCGGCGTCACGGTGACCGAGGAGTCACGCACGCCCGCGCAGTACTTCGACATCACGCTCTCGGAGCACGTAGCCGGTCTCCTGCCCGGGGCGCCGCTGCTTGCCACCGGTGCCGGCCATGACGCCGGCGTTCTCGCCGAGGCCGGCATTGCGTCGGCCATGCTCTTCGTGCGCAATCCCACCGGCATCTCGCACTCGCCCGAGGAGTTCGCGGAGGACGCGGACTGCGAGACCGGCGGTCGCGCACTGGCCGATGTTCTCGCCGACCTGATCATCGCGGAGAGCCTGCCGCGATGACGACGTGGTGGGCCGCTCGCGCCGTCATCGGGGGTGCGGTGCGCGACAGTGTCGTCATCGAGTCCGCGGACGGGAACCTCACGCGGGTGGAGCCCGACGCGGAGATGCCCTGGCACGCGAGGGTGCTGCACGGCGTCGTGCTCCCCGGGGCGGTGAACGCGCATTCCCACGCGTTCCACCGCGTGCTGCGCGGGCGGACGCATCACGGGCGTGACTCGTTCTGGGCGTGGCGGGACCAGATGTACGCGGCGGCGGTGGTGCTCGATCCGGATAGTTATCGCGCGCTCGCGCGGGCCGTCTTCGCGGAGATGCTCCTCGCCGGCTACACCGCCGTGGGTGAGTTCCACTACCTGCACCATGCGCCCGGGGGAGCGGCGTACGACGATCCGAATGCGATGTCGACGGCCCTGGCGGCCGCGGCGGAGGACGCGGGCATCCGCCTCGTTTTGCTGGACACGCTCTACCTTGAGTCCGCGCCCGGACAGGCACCCGACGAGACCCAGGTGCGGTTCAGCGACGGATCCGCCGAGCGGTGGGCCGAACGCACGGCGACGCTGGTGTCCTCGGGCCTTGTCACCCACGGCCTGGCCGTTCACTCAGTGCGCGCCGTGCCCCCTGACGCGATCGCCGTCGCCGCCGCGGTCGCGCGAGCGCGCGGCATGGCGCTGCACGCGCATGTGTCGGAGCAGCCTCGGGAGAACGACGAGTCGCAGGCGGCGTACGGACGCACCCCGGTCGAGATCCTGCGCGACGCTGGGGCCCTCGGTGGTGACTTCACCGCGGTGCATGCGACGCATCTGACCGGCGCCGACATCGCGTCCCTGGGCGGGAGTCACGTCTGCGTGTGCGCGACCACCGAGCGCGAGCTGGCCGACGGCATCGGCCCGATCCCTGCCCTGCGCGACGCCGGCGCCGCCCTGTGCCTGGGCAGCGACAGCCATGCGGTCATCGACCCGTTCGAGGAGGCGCGTGCGATCGAGATGGACGAGCGGCTCGGCAGCCGTCGCCGTGGCACCTTCACCGGCGAGGAGCTGCTCGCCGTGATGACGACGGGCGGCAGCGCGGCCCTCGGACTGCCCGATGCCGGCCTGGTGATGGGCGGACCCGCAGACTTCATCGAGGTCGGCCTCACGTCGGTCCGCCTCGCCGGTCACGACGAGGCGGGCCTCGTCGATGCCGTCGTCTACGCCGCGGCCTCGGGCGACGTGCGCACCGTGGTGGTCGACGGAGTCGAGCGGGTGCGCGGCGGGGCGCATCTGTCGCTCGACGTCGCAGCGGAACTCGATCGCTCGATCAGGGCGGTGACGTCGTGACCTCCGTGGCCTGGACCAACATCGGAGAGCTCAGCACCGCGGATCCGTCGCTGGGGGAGGGACCGCTCGGCGTGCTCCGCGATGCTGCGGTCGTTGCGGTCGACGGCGTCATCTCCTGGGTGGGCCCGTCGTCCGCGTGCCCTGCGGCGGACCAGGCCCACGACATGGCGGGGCGGGCGGTCCTGCCCGGGTTCGTCGATGCCCACATGCACCCGGTGTTCGCGGGGGATCGCGCGGCGGAGTTCGACGCGCGGATGACGGGGACGCCGTACACCGCGGGTGGGATCCGCACGACCGTGGCGGCGACGCGGGCGGCCTCGGACGAAGGACTTGCAGCCAATGCCGCGCGCCTGGCCGCCGAGGCGATGCGCCAGGGCACGACGACGCTCGAAGCCAAGTCCGGATACGGCCTGACGGTCCGCGACGAGCAGCGCTCGCTCGTGGCCGCGCAGACGGTCACGGACGAGACCACGTTCCTGGGCGCGCACGTCGTGCCGGCGGAGTACGCCGACCGTCCCGACGACTACGTCGACCTGGTGTGCGGGGAGATGCTCGACGCCTGCGCGCCGCATGCCCGCTGGGCGGACGTCTTCATCGAGCGAGGGGCCTTCGATCCCGACCAGGCGCGGGCCATTCTCGAGGCGGCGCGGGGCAAGGGCCTCGGGCTGCGGGTGCATGCCAACCAGCTCACCC
>JBJTJS010000249.1:0-3921 GCA_046096085.1 bacterium | reverse complement strand
ACGACGCCGACGATGCCCGCTGGGTGTGCGGGGCGGAACTCCGGGCACTGCCGACGTCACCGGGGCTGATCGAGGCGCTGGGGGAGTGGGGCGTGCTGCCGACGGCGCCGTAGTCAGGCGCGCCAGAGGCCGTCGAGTACGTCGGCGAGGGCGTCGGGGTCGTCGACTGCGGGGCTGTGCCCGGCGCCGGGGATGACGAGCGGCACCGTCCCGAGCGCGCGCGCCATGCGGTCCTGCTCGTCCAGGGGCCACGCGGCGTCGTGCTCGCCGTGGACGCCGTGCACGCGGATGCCCGCCCTCGAGAACTGGGCGGTCCGGTCGGGCTCGTGGAGGAGCATCTCGCCCATCGCGCGCAGTCCGCGCGGGCTCACGCTGCAGAACCGGTGCCGCAGGAACTCGTGCACCTCGGGCGACGGTGGCTCCCACCCGGCATCGCGGTCCATGGCCTCCTTGGCGCGCCAGATGTCGGCGAGGTCCATCTCGGGGAGCACGGCGACAAGGGCGGGGATCGCCCCGTGGCGCTCGGGGGGAAGCGCGGCAGGGCCCGAGCACAGCAGGGTGACCGAGTCCAGGCTCGCGGCCCCCGCGTCGATCACGGCCGAGCGCGCGACAAGGCCGCCGAGGGAGTGCCCGACGACGTGCACCGGGCCCGGGCCGGCGGCGTGCGCGATGTCGCGGGCATCCTCGCCCAGCCGAACCAGGGCGTAGGCCGCATCGTCGTCCGGCCCGACGCTGTCGAGCTGGCCGAGCTGGTCATAGGCCACCGCGCGCCAGCCGCGCGCGGCGAGGGGCTCGAGCAGCGCGATGAAGTCCTCCTTGCTCCCCGTGAAACCGGGGATGAGGACCGCCGTGCCGCGCAGGGCACCGTCAGGTTCCAGGGCGATCGCCGCCCGGGAGCCGCGCGCCACCGTCAACTCCACGCGCCGGGCCCCGTCGGGCAGGCCGAGGTAGGGAGGGGTGCTCATGCGGGCGACGCGGATGCGCCGACCTTGCGGGTGCGGCGCCGACGCCGCCGGGGCGCGGCATCGCCCGTAGCCTTGTCCGCGGGAGCGCTGGCCTTCGCCGATTCGCGCTTGCGGCCTCCGCCGTCCTTGCTTCCGCTGCTCCTGCCGGTGCTCCGGCCGCCGCTGTCGCGCGAGGTCTTGGGCTTCGGCTTGCGCCCGGTCTCCCCGAGGTCCTCGAGCTCCTCCGCCGCCAGCCCCTCGCGCGTGCGCTGGGACGCGGAGAGCCGCCCGGTCACGTCGCGCGGGATGCCCAGGCCGGTGTAGACGTGCTCGGAGGTGGAGTACGTCTCGAGCGGGTCCTTGAAGGGCAGGCCCAGGATCTTGTCGATCATCTGCCAGCGGGCGACATCCTCCCAGTCCACGAGGGTCACGGCCACGCCGCTGGCCCCCGCGCGCCCGGTGCGGCCGATGCGGTGGAGGTACGTCTTCTCGTCGTCCGGGCACTCGTAGTTGATGACGTGGGTGACGCCCTCGACGTCGATGCCGCGCGCGGCCACGTCGGTGGCGACGAGGACGTCGACCTTGCCCTTGCGGAAGGCCCGAAGCGCCTGCTCGCGAGCCCCCTGCCCGAGGTCGCCGTGGACCGTGCCGACCGCGAAGCCCCGCTCGGTGAGGTCGTCGGTGATCTTCTGGGCCTTGCGCTTCGTGCGCGTGAAGATCATGGTGAGGCCGCGACCGTCTGCCTGGAGGATGCGCGACAGCAACTCGATCTTGTCCATCGGGTGCGCCCGCCAGACATGCTGCTCGATGGCATCGACGGTGGCGCTCTCGTCTCCGGGATCGGCGGCGCGGATGTGGGTGGGCTGCGTCATGTAGCGACGCGCCAGGGCCACGATCTGGCCCGGCATCGTCGCGGAGAACAGCATGGTCTGCCGCGTGGCGGGCAGCATCGACACGATGCGCTCGACATCGGGGAGGAAGCCCATGTCGAGCATCTCGTCGGCCTCGTCGAGCACGAGCACGCCGACGCGGGAGAGGTCGAGGGCGCGACGCTGAGCAAGGTCGATGAGGCGGCCGGGGGTTCCCACCACGATCTCGACACCCCGGGCGAGGGCCTCCAGCTGGGGCTCGTAGGCGCGGCCGCCGTAGACGCTGAGCACGCGCAGGCCTCGGCGCGCGCTGGCCCGTTCGAGGTCGTCGGCGACCTGGATGCACAGCTCGCGCGTGGGGACGACGATGAGGGCCTGCGGCGCAGCCCCGGGAGCGTCGTCCCGGGAGATCCGCTGGATGAGCGGGATGCCGAAGCCGAGGGTCTTGCCGGTGCCGGTCTTGGCCTGCCCGATGAGGTCACGCCCCTCGAGGGCCAGCGGCAGGCACATCTCCTGGATGGGGAATGCGCGCTCGATGCCGCCATCGGCAAGGGCCGCGACGATGTCGTCGGCGGCGCCGAGCTCGGCGAAGGTGGGGGGAACGGCGGGGACAGGCGAATCCGGGATCAGGGTGAACTCCAGTCAAAGGGGGCCGCGCACGCGGCCTCCAGAAGTCTACCCCGAAGGGGCTAACCTCCCTCCATGCCAGTCCCGGAGGACCTCAGCGCCGATCCGTCCTACCGGGCCGCGGTCGTCGACCTGCTCGGCGTCCTCGCGTACGGCGAACTCATGGCGTTCGAGCGCCTCGCAACCGACGTGTCGCTGTCCCCGACGATCGAGGACAAGGCGCAGCTCGCCGCGATGGCGGACGCCGAGTACCGCCACTTCCGTCGGCTGCGCGATCGACTGGGCGAGATGGGCGTGGATCCCGCCGAAGCGATGGAGCCCTTCCGCGCCCCGCTCGAGCAGTTCCACGCGATGACGGCCCCCAGCGACTGGCTCGAGGGCCTGGTGAAGGCATACGTCGGCGACGGCATCGCCATGGACTTCTACCGCGAGATCGCGCAGTTCCTCGACCCGCAGACCCGCGACCTGGTGATGGAGGTGTGCGAGGACCTCGGCCAGTCGGCGTTCGCGGTGGACCGCGTGCGGGCGGCGATCGCGGAGGATCCGAGGGTCGCGGGGCGACTGGCCCTGTGGGGCCGCAGGCTCGTCGGGGAGGCACTGTCCCAGGCCCAGCACGTCGCTGCCGAGCGCGACGCGCTCTCGGACCTGCTCATGGGCGGAGCCGACGGCCAGGTGGATCTCGCGGGGGTGGGGCGGATGCTCAACCGGCTCACCGACGAGCACTCCCGGCGCATGCAGGCCCTGGGACTGTCTGCCTGATCCGGGGCTACGTGCCGAAGCCGACCCGGCGGGAGGCCTCGGGGCCGATCTCGACGTACGCGATGCGGTCGGCGGGCACGATGACCCGGCGGCCCTTCTCGTCGTCGAGGGTGAGCACCCCGCCGGCGGCCAGCGCCGCGCTCACGGCCTGGGCGATGTCGTCCGCGGACAGGGCACTGTCCAGGGCGATCTCCCGCGCGGACTGCTGCACGCCGATCTTGATCTCCACGTACCGCAGGCTAGCCCACGTGGGCCGGCGGTCAGTGCTGCGGGGGATGGCTCAGCGGGAATCCGCGGATCCCGCGCCAGCCCAGGGACGCGATGAGGTCGACGGCCTCCGGGCGCGAGACGCCCCCGGGCTCGCGGAGCCAGCTGCGTGCGGCGATCTGAGCCGTCCCGAGCATCCCCGCCGCCAGGAGGTGCGCCTGCGCGGCGGAGAGCCCGGTGTCCTCGGCGATGACGCGGCTGAGCATCGACGCGCACTCGGCGTCGGTCGACTCCGCGCGCTCGCGGACGGCGGGCTCGTTGATGAGGTCGCTCTCGAACACGCTGCGGTAGGCGCCGTCGGCATCGTCGACGAAGTCGAAGTACGCCGCCACGGCGCCGCGCACGCGCTGCTTGTTGTCGGTCGTGGACTCCAGGGCCGAGCGCAGCGAGTCGAGCAGGCTGGCGATCCCCTCGTCGAGGAGGGCGAGGTAGAGGTCGAGCTTGCCGGGGAAGTG
>JBJTJS010000248.1:0-2847 GCA_046096085.1 bacterium | reverse complement strand
AGGTGTAAGCGCCGGTCCGACAGTCGGCAGCGGTGGCAATGCTGGCAGCGCGCTGGGCACGGGCGGCAACGGCGGAGCGGGCGGCCGTGGCGGCCTATTCGCGGGCGATGGCGGGAACGGCGGCAACGGCGGCGCGGGCTTCCACGGCCTTCATGGCGCGCCCGCCACCGCGGCCGGTGGCAATGGCGGTGCCGGCGCATCGGGTGGCAACGGCGGAGCTGGCGGCGCCGGAGGTGTCGCACGGGGCAAGGGCGAGCAGGGCCTCGGTGGCAACGGCGGCAACGGCGGGGTCGGTGGCAACGGCGGCAACGGAGCCGATCCCGGCGCTCTCGGCGGCAACGGCGGCAATGCGGGCAGCGGGCCGGGCAACGGCGGTAACGGTGGCAACGGCGGTGCCGGCGGCGACGGCGGGGCAGGCTCCCAGCCCGGTCTCGGCGGCAACGGCGGCGCAGGTGGCAACGGCGGTGACGCCGGAGTCAGGGGCGCCGACGGCCGCATCGGATCCTGCGGCGGACATGGAGCCTGCTAGCAAGCCCTCGCCCGGGAAGACCAGGGGCCGCGGCCTGGTCATCGCCGGAGGGATCCTCACCGTGCTTTCGGTGGCCGTCTGCGTCGCCGCCGCCGTCAATTGGGTCGTCTTCCTCGCCACAGATGAGCAAGGGATCGCCTTCTTCTGGATCCTTGTCTACTGGTTCATCCTGGCGGCGCCCACGTGGTACGTCGGCGTTCCCCTGCTGGCGATTGGGCGGTCCCAGCAGCGTGGGCCGGTCAAACTCTCCGTGCTCGCCTGGGTGATCGCCATGGCCCTGCTCCTCTTCGTCCTCGTGGCAACGGGAATTGGGAACTGGCAATTCGTCGTCTTCCCCGTGTCGTTCCTCCCGTCGGTTGCGGCCGCCGCATGGCTGGTGTGGGGCAAACCCGTCTCAGGATGATGCGAACGCCTCGCAGGCGCGGTCCGCGATGGCGAGCATCGTGAGTGTGGGATTCGGCGATGGGTTCGTCGGCCAGCAGGCACCGTCGAGGACGAGCACATTCCGGGCATCCCACACCCGATTCCACGGGTCGGCGACGGATTCCCGAGGCGTGGAGCCCATGCGCGCCGTCCCCACCTCGTGGACGTACGAGCCGACCTTCTCGTAGTGGCGATCGATGGCCGCTACGGCGAAGCCCGCCGCCGCGCATGCCTGCTGCACGTCCGCCTCGGCTTGTCGGATCAGCGCGAGATCGGTGGCGCCGATGCCGAAGGAGATGTCCACGGCCGGGATCCCCCAGGCGTCGACGAGTTGCGGATGGATCGTGACGCGGTTCGCCGAGTCGTCCGACATCGCAGCGCTGACGGCCAGGCCGAAGCGCGCCGGCTGGCCGGGTCGCGCCGGCCCGCGCTGAGCCCAGCCCTCCACCTGGTAGCCCCGGTCGGGCAGCGGCAGGTAGATGCCGAAGGGCCCGTCCCGCGGGGAATCGGTCTCGGGGCCGGTGAAGTGCGCCGCGGTGCCGCTCACCGTGAAGGAGACGTGATCGCGCAGGTGACGTCCCACGTGGTCGGTGCTGTTGCCCACCCCCGCGGGGTGATCGGCGTTGCGCGAGTTGAGCAGGATCCGCGTGGACTCGATGGCCGAGGCGCATAGGGCCACGGCGGTGCAGCGGATCGTCGAGCGCTCGCGCGTGAGGCGGTCGATGACGTGGACCCCGACGACGCGCTCGCCCTCGAGCGCGAGCGACTCCACGATGCAGTCGGTGCGCAATTCGGCCCCTGCGCCCAACGCCTCACTCAAGAAGAGGACCGGGCTCGACGCGGCCGGCCACAGCACGCCGTGCTCATCGGCTCGTGCGGCACGGCCGGACAGGCCGGGGCGAGGGCGTGCCTGCGCGCCCGGCCACGTCTGCGCGAAGGCGTCACCGAGCGCCCGCTCGGCCGCGGTGAGCGGCTGCTGCATGTCCACGCCCATGGCCGCCTCGACCACGTCGTAATGCGGCGCCAGATCGGCAGCGGTGAAGGGCCACCCCGCGAAGTCATCGTCGTGCAGGCGCGGGGTCACGCCACCCCAGAGCAGAGTGCGCCCGCCGAGCTGCCGCGATCGGAACCACGCGTAGTCGCGCGGCCCGGAGGTCGCGTAGGGATGGAGCGCGTCGTCGACGAGGAAGGGAGCGACCGACGGCGCATATCCGGGAAGGAGCGACTGTCGGTGCTGCCGGGGCAGATCACCGGGAGGGTCCTCGAGGCGGAGCAGGCGCCCTAACTCCTCGGCGCCGACGTCTCGGCCCGCCTCGACCACGAGGACGCGCCGACCGTGCCGCGCGAGCGACCGCGCGGCCCAGGCGCCGGTCGCCCCCGATCCGACGACGATGACGTCGTACACGCACCGTCTCCTTACGCTGATGTCTAGAACCTCACGGCGACAATAGGCCGCTTACCAAGATCCTCGCCCAGGCCCCCTCCCTTCACTGCGGGCCCTCGAGTCCCCTTGCGCTTCCATGGAATAGCGTGCGTCCATGGAGGGGAACGATGAGGTGACATGCCGCAATGGCCACCCCGTTGGTGAAGGGGTGAAGTTCTGTGGAGTCTGCGGAACACCTGTCGTCGCGGCGCCAACCTGTCCCAATGGCCACGAGGTCACTCCCGGCCAGAGCTTCTGCGAGACCTGCGGCGCGCAGGTCACTGAAGGGAGCGCCGGTGCCGAGGAGGTGCATCCGACACGTCGCAAGGCGTGGATCCTGATCGGGGGGATCGTGGCCGTGGTCGTCGTTGCGATTGGCGCGGCCTTCCTGGTGGTCCGGGCCCGGGCGATACCGGAGGTCTCGGCGGAGAATGTGAGTGCGCTGTTGAAGGACGGCGGCATCGAGTGTGAC
>JBJTJS010000247.1:0-13021 GCA_046096085.1 bacterium | reverse complement strand
GTCGTCCACCCGTTCGGCCGCGACCGCCGGATCCCCCGCGATCGGCCAGTTGGCTCCGCTCGTCCCGCACCAGGCCGACTACATGGACGCGGTCGCCGTCGACTTCGCGACCTGGCGCGACGGGGGCTTCGGCGCTCCTGACTTCCTCGACTCGCTCATGGTGTTCCATCCGGAGTCGGTGCGCCTCGACGGCATCGAGCACGTCGTCGTATTCCCCATGTACACGCAGAACGGCAACCCGAATCGCAATGTGGAGGCCGTCGCCATCCGGACGGTATGGCCCGAGTGGATCGCCGAGCTGGAGGCGACGTCGTACGACAATGCGGCGTTCGTCCCCATCGAGTTCGTCGGCTTCACGGCGGGGTACGACACGCACTCGGCGGTGCTGTTCCCCGAGACCGTGGCGACGCGCGAGGTCGTGCCCTTCAGCTGGGGCGGCATCTTCTGCGACCGCGAGGCAGCGCGATTCCGCCGGGTGTCCCGCGCCGCGGCGGAGCGCCTGCGGCTCGACCTCCCTCCCGAGGCCGAGATGCTGCTCAATGACCAGCGCCTCGCCCAGGAGGCCTTCGTCCTGTGGGACCTCGTGCACGACCGCACGCACAGCCACGGCGACCTGCCGTTCGACCCCTTCATGATCAAGCAGCGCATGCCGTACTGGATGTACGGGCTCGAGGAGCTTCGATGCGACCTGTCGACGTTCCGGGAGACGGCACAGCTCGAGGAGAGGGGGGTCACGCTGGCGCCGTACGTCCGCATCGCCATCCTGTTCGACCGGCTCTTCCGATTCCCCACCACCGGTGAGCGCGTCCGCAACTACGACGGTCTCGCAGGGCAGATCGTGTTCGCCTGGCTGCATCAGCACGGGGTGGTCCGGTGGACCGACAACACTCTCCGCATCGACTGGAGCAGGGTCCAGGCGAGCATGGACCAGCTGTGCGACGAGGTGGAGACCCTGTACCGGGAGGGGATCGACCGGTCCCGGCTGGGCCACTGGCTGGCCGCCTACGCCTTCGTGAGCGCGCTGGTCCCCCCGCATCCGAAGTCGGTGTGGGCCCAGGGCCCGGGCGCGCTGCCGAGCGAGCCCCGGGAGGCGATCGACGCGGTCCTGCCCGACGAGTTCCCTCTCAGTGTCTTCTACGAGTCCCTCCGCACGGCCCTGGCACCGACGATCGATTCGGCCCGGGGCATCACCGGGGTTGCGGCATGAACCGCCCCGTCGTCGTCGTGCTCGGTGCGGGCATGGGGGGCACCGCGGTTGCGCGGGCGCACGCCCAGGACTGGTTCGTCGTCGTCGTCGATCGCGACGAGGCGCTGGCACGCCCGCTCGCCGAGTCCGTGGGAGGTGAGTGGGCCGTCGTCGACCTGCTGGACGTCGACTCACTGACCGTCTTCCGCGACGACCTGCTCGTGCGCCACGGCCGCATCGACGCGGTCGTCCATCTCGTGGGCGGCTGGCGCGGCTCGAAGACGGTGGACAGTGGGGCTCTCGAAGCCTGGGATGCGATCGCCCCGGGTGTCTTCGGCACCGTGCGCACGACGTCGGTGGTGTTCCGGGAGACGCTCATGCGATCCGATGCGGGCCGCTACGTCATGGTCTCGAGCACGGCTGCTGCCCGGCCGACCGCGGGCAATGTCGCGTATGCGACGGCCAAGGCAGCGGCCGAGACCTGGGTGCGTGGACTCGGCCACTCCTTCGAGGACACGCCCGCGCGTGCCGTCATCGTCGCGGTCAAGGCGCTCGTGAACGACCGCATGCGCGCCGAGAGCCCGGGGAAGGAGTTCCCCGGATACACCGACACGGCAGAACTCGCGGAGGCGATTGCTGGCATCCTGGAGCCGACGGGTGCCCCCGAGGGCTCCCGCGTTGACCTCACGGAGGGCTGACGTGACCTGGCGTGGCTTCGCGAGCGACAACTACGCCGGCGTCCACCCCGAGGTGCTCGCCGCCATCGCAGCCGCCAACGACGGCCACGCGGTCGCGTACGGCGAGGACACCGAGACCGAACGGCTCCGAGGGCTCGTGCGCGACCACTTCGGGGCGAAGGCCGAGGTGTTCCCCGTGTTCAACGGGACCGGGGCCAACGTCGTCGCCCTCCAGTCGATCTGCCGTCCGTGGGAGGCCGTGATCTGCACGGAGACGGCCCATGTCAACGTCGACGAGGGTGGGGCTCCGGAGAAGGTCGCGGGCCTCAAGCTGTGGACCACGCCGACGGTCGATGGCCTGCTGACCCCGGCGGCGGTCGACGTCCATGCGGTGCGCTTCGGCGACGTCCACCGTTCGCAGCAGGCAGTCGTCACGATCACGCAGTCGTCGGAGTTGGGGACCGCCTACTCCGTCGAGCAGCTGGGCTCCCTCGTGGACCACGTGCACGGCCTGGGAATGAACGTGCACCTCGACGGCGCCCGGATCGCCAATGCCGCGGCAAGCCTGGGGGTGCCCCTGCGAGCGGTCACCACGGACGTGGGCGTCGACATCCTCTCCTTCGGTGGCACTAAGAACGGCGCCATGGGTGCCGAGGCGGTCGTCGTGCTCAATCCGGCATTGGCTGAGGCCGTTCCGTTCCTGCGCAAGTCGTCCATGCAGCTGGCGAGCAAGATGCGATTCGTCAGCGCTCAACTATGCGCGCTCCTCACCGATGACCTGTGGCTGCGCAATGCCGGCCATGCCAACGCCATGGCGCAACGGCTGGTGACGGGGGTCAGGGCGATCCCCGGCGTCGAGGTGATGCGCCGGGTCGACGCCAATGCGGTCTTCGCGATCGTTCCGCGGGATGTCACGGCGCGCCTGCAGAAGCGATACCGATTCTACGAGTGGGACGAGCACACGGGCGAGGTCCGCTGGATGTGCGCATGGGACACCACGCCCGAGGACGTCGACGGCTTCGTCGCCGCGATCGCCGAGGAGATGGGCTGAGCTACCAGCCGCCGTCGAGCACCGCGAGGGGAACGTAGCGCCAGCGCGGGAGATAGGTGGCCGCGTACACGGCCTCGTGCAGGGGCGACAGCGATTCGAGGGCGCCCAGGACCGCACGGTCCAGTGACGGGACGCCCCGCTCCTCTCGGTACGCCGCGAGCGCCTCGTCCCGCGCCCCCCGCGCCCACCGGCGGGCACGGTCGAGCGACCCGGGGTCTCCAGCACGCCGCACCGCGGCGATCGCCACGTGATCGAAGCCCCTGAGGACGCCGGCGACGTCGGAGGCGGTCGGCCCGCGCAGGTCCTGCAACTCGACGGGGAAGGCCGGGTTGCCGTCGAAGTCGCAGACCGCAATGCCGTCACGCCAGCGCAGGAACTGCCCCGGATGCAGGTCGTGATGCACGGGTATCACCTCGGCATCGTGGGTGCGTCCCAGGACATCGCACGCGTCGACGAATCGCCCGCGCCACCTCTCGATGGCCGTCCGCATCTCCTCGTCGAGGGGCGTGTCGAGTAGCGCGCGGTAGTGCCGGGCAAGATCCTGTAGGGACCGGCGTGCTAACGGGTGGCGGATCACCGGACTCGGTCTCACAGCCGAAGCGTGCATGCGGGCGGTCAATCGTCCGAGTTCCGAGGGCCACGTGGGTTCAGGTGCAGCATCCACGAGCATCGCGCGGACGTCGTCGAGCATCCAGTCCCAGCCGTCGTCCGCTCCCGGCAGGAAGCGGCTGTAGGCCACTAGCAGGCTGCCGTGCCACGTCACGGTCGCGAAGGGCTCGGGCATGTCGGTGAAGCCGACCGAGGACAGGTGTGCCGCGACGCGCTGCCCGATCAGGGGGCCGGGCTGACGCAGGAGCTGCCACTTGACCGCCACGGCGTCGTCGACGATTCGGACGTCGTTCGTCATGTCGACCGCGAGCCCCCGCTCGCGCCTCGGGTCCAGCGCGGGCAGCGGGTTGAGGGTCTCCACCCGGAGCGGCGGGGGTGCGTCCAGGACGCCCATGCTCACGGCGTCGCTCGCCCCGGCCCGGCGCCATCCACCGTCGTGCACGAGGGGGACGAACAGCTCCCGGCCGTCGACGAGGCCCACGGCGGCCACGGCCGAGCGATCGCCCACGCCGGCGACGTCGATGACCGCGTCGACCACGGCTCCCTGGTCGCGCCGCAGAGTCGGGAGTAGATCGTCTGCCGCGACGTCGCGCACGCTGGCGCGCACCTCGTCGAGCAGGGTCATGCGGTCTCGACGGGGTTCCTGTGCCACCAGCGCAAGGCGAGCAACTCCGCGACGAGCGGCTCGCACAGCATGCGCACGGGGGGATCGTCGGGCATCGGCACGTGGACCTCCCCGGGGACGCCGAGGTGCTCCCCGACGCTGACGACGCGGGACCCCCGCCGCGTGAGCCAATCGACCGCCGGCGGATCCCATCGGGAGCCGGTGAACACGACGCAGCGGTAGTCGGTGGTCAGGGTGAGGTAGACATCGACGTGGCTCCAATCGCCGGTCTCGCAGCCGACGGCCGGGCGACGAGGGATCTCCCGCACCATGAGCGCGGACTGGAGCGCGGATCCGATCCTGCTCTCGGGCGCGATCCAGTAGGTGGTCGCCGCGGGAGCGAGCGCCTCGTCGACGGGATCGAGCCAGGACCGGTCGCCGAGGAGCTCGGCGGTCCGGGCGGCGGCGGCCCGGCACGCGGCGGCCACCTGGCGGCGCGGGAGGGCGAGGGCGAGGAGGAGGGCCAGGGTGTGCCGGTACGTGCGGCACGCGACCTCGCCGTCCTCCGGGCCGGCCGACATGTCCACCACCACGTCCGCTTCGCGCGCGAGCGTCGAGTCCGGGGAGTTGACGAGCGCCAGTCGCTGCGTGCCCGCGCCCAGTCGCGCCATGCGGTCGATGGTCTCCGCGGACTCCCCGGAGGCCGAGATCAAGATCGCGGCAGACCCGTCGCCACCGGGCCAGCCCGGATCCGTCGAGGCGATCTCGTCGATCGCGTCCACGCCGGCGGAGCGAAGCCACCCGGCCGCCGTGCGGGCGGCGTACTGCGAGGAGCCCATGCCGCTGAGGAGCGGGCCCGCGGGCGCGAGGGGCGGCCAGGGACTGTCGTGATCGAGCTGGCCCGCGAGTTCATCCAGCCGCGCCGGGATCGCGAGGAGGTCGCTCTCGACGAGATCAGGCTGCATCAGCGGGCCGCTGACTGTCCCAGCTCGGCAATGATCTCCGCCTCGCGGCGGACCCCGTCCTCCGCCCTGATCTGCCGGGAGATCTCGACCATCCGCTCGCGCAGGGCCGTGTCCGCGAGGAGCGAGTCGACGGCAGCATTCAACTCGTCCCTCTCCACCCGGTAGGTGTCGAGTCGCCTGCCGAACCCGGACTCGTCGACGCGCTGGGCGTTGTCGTACTGGTCCCAGAAGAGGGGCAGCACGACCATGGGCTTGCCGAAGTGGAAGGACTCGCACGTGGTGTTGTTGCCGCCATGGGTGATGACGAGGTCGACCTTGTCGAGCAGGGTCGTCTGGGGCACCATGCCCGCACCCCACATGTTGTCGGGGAGGTCCCACTCGTCGGCCCGGGGCCCCTTGCTCACGATGAAGCGATTCGGGCTGTCGGCCAGGAAGCCCGTGAGGCGCTTCATGAGATCGACGTCGGCACCCCCGAGCGAGCCGAGTGACAGGTACACCAGGGAGCCCTCCCCCTCCAGGATGCTCGAGGGAACGTCGATGGGCTGCTCGGTACGGCGCACCGAGGACTGCACCCGATGCCATCGGGCATCGAGGGGGCGACGGTCGACGTAGTCGACGACGGCGGGGTAGATGTAGATGTTGGCGTCGCCGACGTAGTTGAACTCCCCGGGTGGCAGGCCTCCTGCGCCGGACTCGCGGGAGAACTCGTCGTACTCGGCCCACAGGCCCGCGTTGACGCGCGCGTACTCCTCGCGCCACGCCTGCCACCCGCTCGGGTCCTCGGCCGGGAGGCCCGAGAGCGCCGGCGGAATGCCCGGTCCGCCCATCTCCAGCGGCTGGCAGGACACAAGGCGCACGAAGGGGCGCCCGGCGGCCTTGAGCGCCGGGAACGCCGACACGTTGTCCTGCACGATCACGTCGGGCTGGACGTCCTCGACGATCGCGGCGAACTGAGGATTGGCGTACTTCGCGCCATCCATGAGGCTGCGCCACACGGGCTCGATGAAGGTGGTGATCTGCTCGAAGGTGCTCTTGCGGAACTCAGGCGACGTATCGCGAATGAAGTCGATCCAGAACTGCCCGGCGGCCGCCTCCTCGTCCGGCGGCGGTGCCATCGACACCAGTCTCTCCTCGATGCCCAGCGGCTCGATCTTGCCAGCCCAGGACTCCTCGGCGGCGAAGACGACGCGGTGCCCTCGCTTGATGAGCTCGGCGCCGATGCCGATGCAGTTGTTGGTGGGGCCGTAGGCGCTCTCGGCAGCCAGCAGGACGGTGAGCGGTCGATCGGACATGGTGCCTCCGCGGTTCAGTCGTCGATCCGGTCTAGCGGGATCATGCCCCGCGCCGCAAGCTCGGCGAAGAACAGGTCCAGCGGCATCGTGAGCTCGGGTCCGTGCACGCCTGTCCTCAGGGCCCGGCCCGAGGCCATGATCTGGGCGGCGATGGACGGCGGGACCCCGGTCGCCCAGGCCCCACCGGGGAACTCCCCCGAGGGAGGGTCGGTGACTTCGACGTCGCAGGTGACGGTCACGGGACGGCCGCCGCGCGTCCCCGCGGTGACCACGCGGAACCACTCCACGGCCCCCGGGTCGGCCGCGGCGACCTCCCGCCGTGCCTGTCGGCTCAGCACCGCGACCAGGACATCGGCCGGCCGGATGGCCGCGCCGTCGACGATGACCGGCTCCTCGCTGGCGAGCCCGGCCGCGACGAAGGACAGCAGGCGCACGTGGTCGGCCGGGGCAAGTCCCAGTCGCCACTCCACGCGGCGGATGCCCCGGTCGGCGTAGGAGCGGGGAAGCGTGGCCGGCTCGGAGTGGATGGTGTAAACGCATTCGACAGCCCCGCCGGGGAAGGCGTAGATGCGCGCACCGGAGCCGGCGGGGAAGAAGGAGATCTCTCCGTCGACGAACTGCGGGGCAGGCGCGGTGTACTCCTCCACCAGGGTCACCGCGGCGTAGGGCGGCCCGTACGGCTCGGCGGGGTGGTACTCACGACCGGGCACGACGGCATCGGCGATCTCGATCGACTCCACGTGGTCCATGCCGCCGAGTTCGACACCGCGAGCTGCCAGGAGGTTGGTGAGGCCGGGGGCGGAACCCATGGACAGGGTCGCGGTGAGGCCGGCGTCGTCGAACGCGTCGTTCCACGAGTACTGCTGCACCGCGACGTGATAGAGGCCTCCCAGGTCCGTGTAGTGCGCGCCGACGGCGAGGCAGGCCTCCATGACGGAGACGTTGTGGACGTGGCCCGAGGCGTTCACGACCGCCTCGCAGCCAGCGAGGCTGACGGCAAGGGGCGCCTCGATGCCGCAGGTGACGAGGTCGGCGCCCCGCCCCTCGAGGCGGAACGCCAGGTCGCGTGCCCGTGAGGCGTCGGGGTCGACGATCACGACCTCGGCTACCGCGGGCGAGGCCGCCAGGTCGGCCACGGTGACCGAACCCATCGCGCCCGCACCTCCGACGACGCCGATGCGCACCTGGGCTCCTTTCCCGGATTCCGGTCCCAACTGGACGTCCAGTCAGTACAGTCCCACGGTATGGCGTTGGCTGATGCGTGGGTGGCGATTCCGCCGAATCTCTCGGCGGACGACGCGCTTGACCGGCGCGAGCACCTCATGGCCGCGGCAGCCAGGGTGCTGGTGCGCGATGGCTCCGCGGGCATGCGCGTGCGCGACGTCGCCGTGGAGGCGGGAGTCTCCACGGGGATCGTCCACTACTACTTCGGCAGCAAGGACGAGATGCTGGTCGATGCCCTGAGATGGGCCATCGGCAAGCCCGCGGAGCGGTTCGCCGAGCTCCGCCGGGGCGGAGACCACATGCGCGTGCTGGCCTCGCTCCTCGAGGTGAGCCTCCCGCATCCGGGAGTGCTCTTCGACGAGTACGTGCTCTGGCTGGAGCTGTGGACCGCGGCCACGCACGATGCCTCGCTGCAACCCCTGTGCGAGGAGCTGGCCGCCGAGTACCGGGACGAGTTGGTGAAGCTCATCGTGGAGGGCACGGGCGCCGGGGTCTTCCGGCCCGTGGCCGATCCGGCGGTCGTGGCGGAGCGGATCAGCGCCATGGTGGACGGCCTGTGCTTCCGGAACGTCGTGGGCTACTCCTGGACGCCTCTCGACCGCGTGCGGGGCCTGCTGCGCGCCTTCGCCTGCGAGCAGTTGGGGGTCGCGCTGGCGGACCTCCCGGAAATCCGATTGAGTCGTCGCGAGGAGCCCTCGTGACCCGGCATCACAGGAGAGAAGGAGAAGAGATGGCACGACAGCGGACACGGGCCCGTGGGGCCTCCATCCTCGGCATCGGGGGAGCGGTCTGCGCCGTCCTCCTGGCCGCATGCGGAGGGGGATCGTCGAGCGGGGAGGCCTCGCCCTCCCTTGATCCCAGCGCCGACCTCAGCAAGCAGTCGATCGTGGTCAGCAACTGGGATGCCTACATGGACCCGGATGTGGCCCTGAAGTTCACCGACACGACGAAGGCCAACATCACCGTGGCCAAGCACGCCACCAACGAGGAGATCGTCGGCAAGCTGACGGCCGGTGGCGACCCGGGCATCGACGTGGCCTTCGTGTCGGGGCAGTACGCCCAGGCTCTCAACGATGCAGGGCTCCTCGAGCCGATCGATCCCTCGCTCGTGCCCAACCTCGCCAACCTCTACCCCGAGAGCAAGAACCTGGCCTTCGACCCGGGCAACAAGTTCAGCGTCCCGTACGCCTGGGGCACGACCGGAATCTGCTACCGCGAGGACATCATGTCGGCTCCCCCGACCTCGTGGAACGACCTGCTGAACCCGGCGCCCGAATACGAGAAGAAGACGCTCATGCTCGCCACCCAGCCGTGGCTGAACCTCCCCGCGGCCAAGGCCCTGGGCTTCAGCGCCAACACTACCGACGCCGGCCAACTGGACCAGATCAAGCAGCAGCTCCTCAAGACCAAGCCCACGCTCCTCGGATTCGACGACGTCACCTTCTACGAGCGGCTTGCCTCGGGGGAGGTCGTCATGGCGGTGGCCTGGGACGGCTGGTGCAACTACTCGGGCGATCCGAACGTGAAGTTCGTCGTTCCCTCCGAGGGTGCCGACCTGTGGGCCGACACCATGGTCGTCTTGAAGTCGAGCAAGAACAAGGAGGCCGCGATGGCCTACATCAACTTCATGATCGGCGAAGAGATGCAGTCGTGGATGACCAACAACATCCTCTACAAGAGCCCGCACAAGGCGGTGGCGGAGAAGGCAGCGGCGGAACTGGGCGCTGACTACCCCAACATCGCGATGACACCCGCGGATCTCGCCAAGGGCGAGGGCCTCATCGACCTCGGCGAGGCCTCGAAGATCTACCAGCAGATCGCCACCGAGGTCCAAGCCAGTTGAGTTCACGCACGTCAGCAGGGGTCCGTCGCCACGGTGACGGGCCCCTGCTGCGTGCGCTCGCCAGCGTCCCGGCCATGACGTACCTCCTGGTGCTCATGGTGATTCCCCTGGGCCTGGTCGTGGCCTATGCCTTCCTCACCGCGGGGAGATTCGGAGGAGTGCAGGCCCCCGTCACGCTCGACAACATCGGCCGTCTGTTCGAGCCGCTCTACCTCGAGATCCTCGTGTCCAGCGTGGTCAATGCGGGCCTGGCAACCGGGTTCGCCTTCCTCCTCGGCTTCCCCGCGGCGCTCGCCATCACCCGGCTGTCCCCGACGTGGCAGACCGCGGCGCTCGTGGCCGTGGTCCTCCCCTTCTGGACGAACTTCCTCATCCGCACGTATGCCTGGATCATCCTGCTCAACCGAGAGGGGATCCTCAGCGATGCGCTCGGGCTGGTCGGGCTGGGGCCCGTGGAGTTCCTCTACACGCGCCAGGCCGTCATCCTGGGCCTCACCTACGCCTACATCCCGCTCATGGTCCTGCCGATCTACGCATCCCTGCAGCGCCTGGACCCGCAGTTGCTGGAGGCGGCCCGGAACCTCGGCGCGGGTCCCTGGCGCCGATTCCGCACCATCCTCCTGCCGTTGACCCTGCCGGGAATCATCACCGGCTGCCTCTTCGTCTTCATCCCGAGCCTCGGCAACTTCGTCATCCCGGAGCTCCTCGGCGGGGGCAACTCCCAGATGATCGGCAACCTCGTCCGCGAACAGTTCCTCAAGTCGCGTGACTGGCCCTTCGGCTCAGCTCTCGCCCTGATGGTGCTGGCCCTGCTCGTCGTCATCGTCATGTTCCAGGCCAGCGCATCCCGCCGGACCCGCAAGTGGGGCGCATGATGTCTCGAGCCGTGGGTGCGCTGCCGCTGTGGGTCCTCTACGCCTTCCTCTACATCCCGATCCTGGTGGTCGTGGTGATGAGCTTCAACGCATCTGACAGCGCCTACCTGTGGAGCGGGTTCTCGCTGGAGTGGTACCCCGCGCTCCTCAAGGACGCCGACATCATGGGCGGCCTGCGCACGACCCTCATCGTCGCCGTGGGCACGACCGTCATCTCCGTCGTCCTCGGGACCCTCCTCGCCCTCGCGCTGGAGCGGTACTTCCCCTCGAGGTTCCTCGACGCCGCCGCCGCCGCCCCGGCCGTGATGCCCGACATCATGCTGGCGATCGGCCTGCTGGCCTTCTACACGCTCGTCGGCTTCACGCTGGGTCCCGTGAGCGTCATCCTCGCCCACTCCGTCTTCGGCATCGCCTTCGTGGCCGCCGTCGTCCGGGTGCGGCTGTCGGGCCTGGACCCGAGCCTCGAGGAGGCGAGCCGCGACCTGGGGGCATCGAGCCTCAAGACCTTCTGGAGCGTCACCCTGCCCGGGATCCGCCCCGCGATCCTGGCCGGCGCCCTGCTGGCCTTCACCCTGAGCCTCGACGAGTTCACCGTCGCCTTCTTCACCGCCTCGCCCGCGGAGCCGACCCTCCCCATCGTGATCTACTCGAGCGTGCGCTTCGGAGTCACCCCGCAGGTCAACGCCCTCGCGACGCTGTTGCTCCTCGTGTCATTCGTCGCCGTCCTGCTCGCGCAGAGGACCGCACGGCTCAGCGACTCCCTGCGCGGAAGGAGGTCCTGAGGTGTCGTCGGGCGACGTGCTCCTGGATATCCGGTCTGTTTCCCGCTCCTTCGGCGACGTCCGCGCTCTCGACGACGTCAGCATGGAGATCCGCGAGAACGAGTTCTTCGCCCTCCTCGGGCCCTCGGGCTGCGGGAAGACCACGCTGCTGCGCGTCATCGCCGGATTCGAGCAGCCGGATTCGGGAAGCGTCACCCTCGACGGCGAGAACCTGTTGCCGATCCCGCCGGAGAAGCGCGCCGTCAACCTCATGTTCCAGTCCTATGCCCTCGTCCCGCACATGACGGTGGAGCGCAATGTGGGCTACGGGCTCGCCTGCGAGAGGCTCCCCCGCGAGGAGATCCGCTCCCGCGTCGACGAGGTCCTCGCGACGGTGGGGCTGACGGACAAGCGCGACGCCCTGCCGAGGACGCTCAGTGGCGGACACCGCCAGCGCGTTGCCCTGGCGCGGGCCATCGTGAAGCGGCCCCGTCTGCTGCTGCTCGACGAGCCTCTCTCGGCGCTCGACCGCAAGATCCGCGGCGAGATGCAGATGGAGTTGAAGAGGCTCCAGCATGAGGTCGGGATCACGTTCGTGGTCGTCACGCACGACCAGGACGAGGCCATGAGCCTCGCCGACCGCGTGGCAGTCCTCGACCGGGGGGTGGTCCGGCAGCTGGGGACCCCCATCGATCTCTACCGCAGGCCCCGCAGCATCTTCGTCGCCGACTTCATCGGCAACAGCACGGTCCTGCGCGGTCACTGCGAGCAGGGATCGTGGATCGTCGATGGGCTTCCCCCCCTCCGCGTGGGGGAGGGCTGTCGGGATGCCATCGCGATCGCCCTGCGCCCCGAGTCGGTGGACCTCGTCGCTCCGGACGACGCGCGAACGCGACTGCACGGGGAGGTTGCCGAGGTCTTCTTCCAGGGGGATCACGCCCTGGCGCAGGTGCGCGTGGACGACCGGATGTTCCTCGCGGTGCTGCACGACGATGGCGGCGGGGCTCTGCCGCGCCGCGGTGAGGCGCGGGGACTGGCGTGGGACGACGCCGCCGTGCTACCCCTGTCCGAGGAGTGAGGCCGCCGGCTACACGTGCGGCGGGCGGGACTCGAAGGGGGTCGACAGCACGATGGTCGTGCGCGTGGCGACGCCGGCCTCGGACCTGATGCGGGCGAGGAGGGACTCCAGCTCCCCGGGCTCGCCGACACGGACCTTGATGACGTAGGAGGCGGCCCCGGCCACGGACCAGCAGGCCTCGATCTCCTCGAAGTCGCGCAGCCGGTCCGGCACGTCGTCGGGGGCCGAGGGGTCCAGGGGGGTGAGGTCGATGAGCGCGGTCAGCGGCAGCCCCACCATGCGGGGATCCACCAGCGCGCGGTAGCCCATGATGATCCCGCGCTGCTCAAGCCGTCGCACCCGCTGATGGACCGCCGACGTCGAAAGCCCCGTCTCGCGGGCCAGGTCGGCGAAGGACATCCGGCCGTCCCGGCCCAGCAGGCGCAGGAGTGATCGGTCAACCTCGTCGTCCACGGGGGAAGCGTCGCACAGCCGGCGCCGGACCGCGGCCGGGCGCCCGCTGACGGGACCGACAACCGTCACGGACCGATAACACTGTCGCGACGCGGGGGGGGGTGCGCGTGGCCGTGGGCCGCATGTCTTGGCACCATAGGGGGAATGAGCGGGCAGCATGCGAAGCCTGCTCCGGCGCAGGGTCGCCGGAGCAGTGTCCTGCGTGCCCTCGGAGTGAGCCTGGGACTGCTGGCCCTGGGCCTCGTCGCCCTGGTGGGCGGGGTGGCCTTCGGGTCGTTCGTTCCCTGGGGCCAGGGTTCGCAGCAGGCGGTGGCGTCGATGGCCACGCCGAGCGCGGAGACGACGGCGAGTGCGAGGCCCACCCCGAGCCCGAGCCCGAGCCCGACGCCCACCCCGACCGTGC
>JBJTJS010000246.1:0-24811 GCA_046096085.1 bacterium | reverse complement strand
ACTTCGGCATCGCCAACGGCAACCCCTGGGCATCGGACCCCGAGGGCTGGGCGGACATCGCGTTCCAGGCGACGTACGTCGGCGGCCTGGCCGACCGCCAGGGTCCCGCGGTCGTCGGCATGGATCTGCCAGGCGGCGTTGGTCGTGATCGCGGCGAGCGCCTGCGCCGGCGTGGCGCACTCGGCAGCGTTGAGGACCTGGCCATCGGCCTTGGTCTTGCGCAGGACCGCGGTGCGCGCGCTCAGCAGGGGATGCACCTCGGTGACGTTGTAGTCGGAGTGCAGGGACGGCCGCAGCCCCGCGCGGTACGCCGAGGCGACCCGGTCGAGACGACCGGCGCGCTTCGGTCCGAGGATGGTGTCGCGGAAGGCCGCGCCCCAGTAGTAGACGTGGTTCATGAGGAAGGACGGGGAGAGCCCCAGCGCCGCGATCCGGGCGAGCTGGTCGTCGGTGCTGATGGAGCAGTGCTCAAGCCGGTGGCGCAGGTCGGTCGTCCCGTAGCCGGGCAGCAGGTCCTCGTAGGCGTCGAGCACGAACTCGACGGCGGCGTCGCCGTTCGTGTGCACCATGACCTGCCAGCCGTCGTCGAGCCCGGCCTTCATCGCTTCGCGCAAGGTCTCGGGCGTGAAGTCGGCCTTGGCCCCGTTGTCCTCGCCGAGGTAGGGCTGGAGCATGTAGCCGGAGCGGCCCTGGTTGGAGCCGTCGGAGACCACCTTCCAGGCGTCGGCCCGCAGCATCTCGTCGCCGCTGAAGGGCGTGACCCCCGCGGCCTTCCACAGGGCGGCGATCTCCGCGGGCGTCTTGCCGCCGAACACCGAGAACTGCGCGGTGGACACGCGGACCGGGAAGCGGGCCTGGCCGTTGAGCTGATGCAGCAGCGCGAGTTCCTTGGGCCCGGCCAGGGCTCCGGTGGCGGCCTCGCGCACCGACGTGACGCCCTGCGCCGCGCAGGCGGTGAGGATCTGGCGGATGTACATGGCCACGTCGGTCATCGAGGGCTTGGGCAGGCCCTTGAGGATGAGTTCCTCGGCGGGCGGCTCGCCGACGACGCCGGTCATGGTGCCGTCGGCGCGGTAGAACGTGCCTCCCGGCGGGTCGGGAGTGTTGTCGGTGATCCCGGCCGCCTTGAACATCAGGCTGTTCACGTACATGAAGTGCCCGGAGGCGTTCCACACCAGGACCGGGTTGTCGGGCGCGATCTGGTCCAGCGTCGTGCGCGTGAGCACGGGCTCGCCGGGATACAGGCTCGGGTCGAAGTTCTTGAAGCACACGGGCTGACCGGCAGGTGCCTTGGACACCGCCTTCTTGATCGCGGCCGTGGCGTCCTGGAGTGTCGGGCAGAGCTCATGGGATAGGTCGACGTTGGGGTAGGTCAGCAGCGACGTCCAGATGTGCATATGGGGCTCGATCAGCCCGGGGAGGATGAAGCCGCCGGGCTTGAGCGTGGTGGTGGACGCGGTCACGAGGCCCTCGACGTCGGCCTGCGAGCCGATGCCGATGATCTTCCCGCCGGAGATCGCCATGGCCTCGGCGGTCGGTGCCGACGGATCGTTCGTCACGATGTCGCCGACCACGAGGAGATCGGCGGTGGGCCCGGAGGGGTGCGACGCGGCGTGGTGCGCCGGGCTCGCCTGGTCCGGGGCTCCCGCCAGGGCCGGGCCCAGATGAGCGGTGGCCAGCTCCTTGGGATTGCAGCAGGACGTGCTCGACATCATGGCGGGTGCTCCTTGTCTCACGCGAGATGGCCTGAGCGTAGAGCCGAGGCCGCGGTCGCGCACGGCGGCGGCGGCGGGGAGAATTCCCCCGTGCCCAACCGCCTCGCGCAGTCCACTTCCCCCTATCTGCAGCAGCACGCCGACAACCCTGTCGACTGGTGGGAGTGGGGCGAGGACGCCTTCGCGGAGGCTCGTCGTCGCCAGGTCCCGATCTTCGTCTCGATCGGGTATTCGGCATGCCACTGGTGCCATGTCATGGCCCATGAGTCCTTCGAGGATCCGGCGACGGCCGGCTTCCTCAACGACCACTTCGTCAACGTCAAGGTGGACCGCGAGGAGCGCCCCGACGTCGACTCCGTCTACATGGACGCCACGACGTCGCTGACCGGCCATGGCGGGTGGCCCATGTCGGTCTTCGTCGACCACGAGGGCCGGCCGTTCTACGCGGGCACCTACTTCCCGCCGGAGCCACGGCACGGCATGCCGTCGTTCCGTCAGGTCCTCACCGCGGTCGAGGATGCCTGGGCCACGCGGCGGGCCGACGTCGAGGGCGCCGCGGAGCGCATCACCCGGGCGCTGGCCACCCGCGAGAGGAGCATCGCCGGCGACGGCCAGCCGCCGTCTGCCGAGGTGCTCGCAGACGCCGTGCAGGCGGCGGGCCGGGACTACGACACGGCACACGGCGGGTTCGGCTCATCGCCGAAGTTCCCGCCCTCGATGCTGCTGGAGTTCCTGCTGAGACATGTCGCGCGCACCGGCAGCCTGGATGCGCTCGTCATGGCCCAGGGCACGGCGGAGGGCATGGCCCGCGGGGGGATCTACGACCAGGTGGGGGGCGGATTCGCGCGCTATTCCGTCGACGAGGCGTGGGTGGTGCCGCACTTCGAGAAGATGCTCTACGACAACGCGCTCCTGCTGCGCGACTACCTGCACCTGTGGCGACTCACGGGATCGGCGCTCGCCTCGCGTGTCGTTCACGAGACCGCGGAGTTCCTCCTCCGCGACATGCGCACGGCCGAGGGCGGCTTCGCCGCGGCGCTCGACGCCGACAGCGAGGGCGTGGAGGGGAAGTTCTACGTCTGGACCCCGCAGGAGCTCATCGACGTCCTCGGCGAGGAGGACGGCCGCTGGGCCGCGGACCTCCTCGTCGTGACGCCGGAGGGCACCTTCGAGCACGGGACGTCGACCCTGCAGATGCCCCGCGACCCCGACGACCTGCAGCGCTGGGAGCGCGTGCGCCACGCGCTCCACTCAGCCCGCTCCGAGCGGATCCCACCCGGGCGCGATGACAAGGTCGTGGCCGCGTGGAGCGGCCTCGCGATCGCCGCGCTCGCCGAGGCAGGGGCGCTCATGGCACGCGCGGACTGGGTCGACGCCGCGCGCGAGGCCGCCGATCTCCTCGTCGAGGTCCACCTCGGCCGGGTCGGCGACCTCGCGTCCCTCGCCCGCACCTCGCGGGACGGAGTGGCGGGAGCCAGCGCCGGCGTCCTCGAGGACTACGCCGACGTGGCCGAGGGACTCCTCGCGCTGTACTCGGTGACGGGGGAGGAGCGCTGGCTCATCCTGGCCGGGTCGCTCCTCGACAGCGTGCTCCTGCGCTTCTCCGACGGCGAGGGCGGCTTCTACGACACTGCCATCGACGCCGAGCGGCTGGTGATGCGCCCGCGCGACCCGTCGGACTCGGCGGCGCCCTCGGGCTGGCTCGCGGCCGCCCAGGCCCTGCTCACGCATGCGGCGATCACCGGGCGACCCGACCACCGCGCAGCCGCGGAGGCGGCCCTGGGCGTGGTGTCGGCGTACGCCGTGCGCGCCCCGCGCGCGGTCGGCTGGGGGCTCGCCGCGGCGGAGGCCCTCGCCGACGGGCCGCGCGAGGCCGCGGTCGTGGGTCCCTCGGAGGATCCGAGGACCCGGTCCCTGCACCTGCTGTCGCTCATGGCCACCGCTCCGGGCGCGGTCGTCGCCGTCGGCCCGCCCGGGTCCACGGTGCCGCTCCTGGCGGGGCGCCCCCTCGTCGACGGCGCACCCGCGGTGTACGTGTGCCGGCAGTTCACGTGCGAGGCCCCCGTGACCAGTGCCGACGGGGTGGCCCAGGCCCTGAACGTGCTGCGCGAGCCCTGCTGACCGTGACCGGACCATCCTGCGCGGGGTTGCGTCCAAACCCAGGCCCGGCGGTCTAGCCTGTGGGCCGTGGGGCTCAGCGACCTGGTCTATGGAGCGTACGAGCGGCGCCTGCGTCGGCAGATCCCGCCGGAGCGCCGCCCCCGCCACGTCGGCGTCATCCTCGACGGTAACCGCCGGTGGGCCACCAGCCACGGCAGCGCCTCCGACGTGGGACACCGGGCCGGAGCGGCCAAGATCGTGGAGTTCCTCGGTTGGTGCGAGGAGGCCGACGTCGAGGTGGTCACCCTGTGGCTGCTGTCCACCGACAACCTGTCGCGGCCCGAGCCCGAGCTCTCGGCCCTGCAGGCGATCATCGAGGAGACGGTGGGCGACCTGGCGGCCACGCGCCGCTGGCGCATCCACCCCGTCGGCGCGCTCGACCTCCTGCCCGACCGGACCGCCCGCCTGCTCAAGGAGGCGGCGGAGTCGACGGCCGAGATCGACGGGACCCTCGTCAACGTGGCCGTGGGCTACGGCGGCCGACGGGAGGTCGTCGACGCCGTGCGCTCGCTGCTCCAGGAGCACGCGACCCAGGGGACGTCGGTCGAGGACATCGCCCAGATGCTCGACGTCGAGCACATCGCCGAGCACCTCTATACCCGCGGGCAGCCCGATCCCGACCTCGTCATCCGCACGTCGGGCGAGCAGCGGCTCTCGGGATTCCTGCTGTGGCAGAGCGCCCACTCGGAGTTCTACTTCTGCGAGGCCTACTGGCCGGACTTCCGGCACGTGGACTTCCTGCGCGCCATGCGCGCCTTCGCCGCCAGGCAGAGGCGCTACGGCTTCTGACAGGCACGGCTTCTGACAGGCACGGCTTCTGACGGGCACGGCGTGTTGCCGGGCCTGGGCCCGGCCCGCGCCCTAGTCTCACGAGGACGGGATGAACCCGCCCTGCGAGGAGACTTCGTGGCCGCTGCTCGACGACGCACCCGCCCCTCCAGCCGCACCTACGTCCTCGACACCAGCGTCCTGCTCTCCGACCCGCACGCCATGCTCCGCTTCGACGAGCACGAGGTCGTCGTCCCCATCGTCGTGGTGAGCGAACTCGAGGCCAAGCGCACCCATCCGGAGCTGGGCTACTTCGCCCGGGCGGCCCTCCGGCTGCTCGACGACCTGCGGATCAGCCACGGGCGCCTCGACGAGCCCCTGCGGATCGGGGACCGGGGGGGCACGCTGCGGGTCGAGCTCAACCACAGCGATACGTCGATCCTTCCCACGGGCATCGCCGTCGCGGACAACGACGCGCGCATCCTGGCCGTGGCACGCAATCTCGCCGCCGAGGGCCGCGACGTGATCCTGGTGAGCAAGGACCTCCCCATGCGGGTCAAGGCCTCCGCTGTCGGCCTGGCCGCCGAGGAGTACCTCGCGGAACTCGTCGTGGAGTCGGGGTGGACCGGCATGGCGGAGGCGGAGGTCCCGGCCGCCGCGATCGACGATCTCTACTCCGACGGCACCATCGACCTCGACGCGGCGCGCGACCTGCCCTGCCACACCGGCCTGGTCCTCGTGTCCGAGCGGGGGAGCGCCCTCGGCAGGGTCACCCCGGAGAAGCGGGTGCGGTTGGTGCGCGGGGACCGCGAGGCCTTCGGGCTGCACGGGCGCAGCGCGGAGCAGCGGGTCGCCCTGGACCTCCTGCTCGACCCGGACATCGGGATCGTGTCGCTGGGGGGGCGTGCGGGGACCGGCAAGAGTGCCCTGGCCCTCTGCGCGGGCCTGGAGGCCGTCCTCGAGCGACGCCTGCACCGCAAGGTCATGGTGTTCCGGCCCCTGTACGCCGTGGGGGGGCAGGACCTCGGCTACCTGCCCGGGACCGAGAACGAGAAGATGAACCCCTGGGCGCAGGCCGTCTTCGACACCCTGGGGTCGGTGACCACGGCCGAGGTCGTCGAGGAGGTCCTGGACCGGGGGATGCTCGAGGTCCTGCCGCTCACGCACATCCGCGGCCGCTCCCTGCACGACGCCTTCGTCATCGTCGACGAGGCCCAGTCGCTCGAGCGCAACGTCCTCCTCACCGTCCTGTCGAGGATCGGCAAGGACTCACGGGTCGTCCTCACCCACGACGTGGCGCAGCGCGACAACCTGCGGGTCGGTCGTCACGACGGGGTCGTGGCCGTGGTCGAGAAGCTCAAGGGCCATCCGCTGTTCGCCCACGTGACGCTGACGCGGTCGGAGCGCTCGCCGATCGCGGCCCTGGTGACGGAGATGCTCGAGGACCTCCCGGCGTAGGCCCGTCCCCGCAAAAATGTGACCCAGATCACTTTTTCGGCCCCCGCTCCCCGTAAATCTGTCCGATTTGCCAGAAATGCGCCCCGAGTTGCACCCCCTGTCCCGTGATCTGAATGTGACATTCGGGCCGAAGTCCGGCACCGTTGAGCCGCACGTTCCCCGTCCGGATCGCCGCCACCCGTGGGCGACCGGCGCCCGAACGGGCCGCGTCCCCGGATGCGCGGCCCCGACGGCGAGCCGGGGGATTCGCCCGCCGAGGGGACCGGAACCCGACGCACGACGATGGGATCGCGAGTGCGCCGTCTGCTCGTTCTCACCGCCGCCGCCAGCGCGGCGGCCCTCCTGCTCCCCGTCCTCCCGCTGTCCGCCGCCAGTGCGGCCCCCGCGGCGGTTCTCGCGGACGGTCCGCCCCCCAATGAGCGGGATCCCGGCGGTGACGGCGAGGCGCCCTGGCTGACCAGGGCCGGGAAGGACATGACGGGCTACCGGCTGAGCACGTACACGGGGCGCTTCTACGAGAAGTCCCGTGAGCAGTACCGCCTCTGCGTGGTCCAGCGCGAGAGCGGGGGCAACTACGACGAGGCCTCGGGCGAGCACCGCGGGGCCTACCAGATGTCGTCGGCCCTGGCGGACCAGGCCCTCGGCGCCATGCGCGCGGAGGTGCGCTCCGCCTACGGGGAGCGGGGGCTGGCTGCGCTCGGCCGGCTGGACGGGCGCCCCATCTCCTCATGGCCGCGCTTCTGGCAGGACATGGCGTTCTGGACGATCTTGGACCACGGCGCGGGATGGCAGCACTGGTCCTCGCAGTGGGGCGCCAACTGGGACTGCGACCACCGCCCGAACGCCGAGAAGGGCTGGCCCAGCCCCGACCACCCCAACTACTCGCGGCTCGAGGGCCCTCGTGGGCAGCGCGCGGCCGAGCGTGCGGCACCGGACGTCACGACCGCCAAGTGCTGCCGTCCCGAGGTGACCATGCGGATGGCCCGCCTCTACATCAAGGACACCTACGGCTGGGGCCGGGAGCACTTCCTCGCGCTCAAGGAGATGTGGTGGAAGGAAAGCAACTGGCGCTATGACGTCGTGAACAACCACCCGAACGGCCCGTGGTACGGCCTCGGGCAGGTCAACGGCCCGTACATCGAGGCCCAGGGATTCACGATCAAGGAGTACATGGCCTCCCCGCGCAAGCAGATCATCGTGGGGTGCAAGTACATCAAGGAGCGCTACGGCACCCCGGTCAAGGCGTGGGACTTCTGGCAGGCGAACGGCTGGTACTAGCTACAGCCGGGGGACCGTGAGCTGGATCGGCCGCAGGGTGTCCTCGAAGAAGTCGTTGCCCTTGTCGTCGACGACGACGAACGCGGGGAAGTCCACGACGTCGATGAGCCACACGGCCTCCATGCCGAGCTCGGGGAAGTCGAGGACCCTCACTGACCGGATGTTGTCCTGGGCGAGGATCGCCGCAGGCCCGCCGATCGATCCGAGGTAGAAGCCGCCGTTGTCGCGGCACGCGGCCGTGACGGCCGGGCTGCGGTAGCCCTTCGCGAGCATGACGAACGAGCCGCCGGCATTCTGGAACTGGTCGACGTAGGAGTCCATCCGCCCAGCCGTCGTGGGACCGAAGGAGCCCGACGCGTAGCCCTCGGGAGTCGTGGCCGGACCCGCGTAGTACACCGCGTGGTCCCGGAGGTACTCGGGCATCGGCTCGCCCCGGTCGAGCATCTCCTTGATGCGGGCGTGCGCGATGTCGCGGGCGACGACGAGGGGACCGGTGAGGGACACGCGGGTCTTGACGGGCAGCGCCGAGAGCTGCCTCCGGATGTCGTCCATCGGCTGCGCCAGGTCGATGCGCACCACGTCAGCGTCGTGCTCCTCCTCGAGGTCGGGGAGGAAGCGCGCGGGGTCTCGCTCGAGCTCCTCGAGGAACACCCCGTCCCGGGTGATGCGCGCCAGCGCCTGGCGGTCGGCCGAGCAGGAGACCGCGATGGCGACCGGCAGGGAGGCGCCGTGTCGCGGGAGGCGGATGACGCGCACGTCGTGGCAGAAGTACTTCCCGCCGAACTGCGCCCCGATCCCGAAGCCCCGGGTCAGCTCGAGGACCTCGGCCTCCATCTCCAGGTCGCGGAAGGCGTGCGCGGACATGCTGCCGGCGACCGGGAGGGTGTCGAGGTAGCGAGCGCTGGCGTACTTGGCGACCTTCAAGGCGTACTCCGCGCTCGTCCCGCCGACGACGATGGCCAGGTGGTAGGGAGGGCACGCCGCCGTGCCGAGCGACCGGAGGGTGGTGTCGAGGAACTCGCGGAAGCGCGTGGGGTTGAGCAGGGCCTTGGTCTCCTGGAACAGGAAGCTCTTGTTGGCCGAGCCCCCGCCCTTGGCCATGAAGAGGAAGTCGTACTGCGCCTCGTGGCCGGGCTTGGTGTCCGCGTAGATCTCGATCTGGGCCGGGAGGTTCGAGTTGGTGTTGCGCTCCTCCCACATGGACAGGGGCGCCAACTGGGAGTAGCGCAGGTTGAGTTGCTCGTAGGCGTCGAAGATCCCCCGGGACAGGTGCGCCTCGTCCGGCCCGTCCGTGAGGACGTGCTGGCCGCGCTTGCCCATGACGATGGCCGTCCCGGTGTCCTGGCACATGGGCAGGACACCGCCCGCCGCGACGTTGGCGTTCTTGAGCAGGTCCAGGGCGACGAAGCGGTCGTTGGGGCTGGCCTCGGGGTCGTCGAGGATGCTGCGGAGTTGCTGCAGGTGCCCCGGCCTCAGCAGGTGCTGGATCTCGCGGATCGCCTCGAAGGCGAGCAGCCGCAGTGCCTCGGGCTCGACCTCGAGGAACTCCCGGTCCATGGCGGACACCGCGCGCACGCCGTCCGCGGTGAGGAGGCGGTACGGCGTGACATCGGGCCCGAGGGGCAGCGGATCGGCGTACTCGAATCCGGTCATGGCCACCAGACTAGGCGCGCGGAGCAGGGGGGTCCGCTACGGTCGGCGCGTGACCAGCCGGGGAGCTACCGTCGCCGTCCTCGGCGAGCGCATCGTCGACTTCGTCCCGGTGGACCGATCCAGCGAGGGGTCGACGCCGGACGACCTCTACCGAGCGGTCGCCGGGGGCTCGCCGGCCAATGTCGCCCTCGGGGTGGCCCGGCTGGGAGGGACGCCGATCCTGCTCGGCCGTGCCGGCGACGACGGGATGGCCCGGCTGCTCGACCGGGCCATCCTGGACAACGGGCTGTCGACGGCGGCCCTGCTGCGTCGCCCGGGGCCGAGCCTCCTCGCGGTGTGCACGCGCCAGGCCGACGGATCGGTGGAGTACGCCTTCTACCACCAGGGCTGCCCCGACCTGTCGTGGACGACGGAGGACCTCGAGGAGGCGCTCGGCGCTGCCAAGGCGGAGGGCGCCGTCGCCTGGCACACCGGGTCGCTGGTGAGCTGGCTGGGACCGGGGGTCGGCGCGGTCCTCACGGCATGGGAGCGCGAGCGCGAAGCGGGCGCCCTCGTCCTGAGCTACGACCCCAATGCGCGTCCCGGCACCGTGGCGCGCGAGGACATGCGCGCGACGGTGGAGCGTTCGTGGCCGCGGCGCACGTCGTCAAGGCGAGCGACGCCGACCTGGAGCTCCTCTACCCGGGTGAGCGGCCGGAGGACGTGTGCGCCCGGTGGGCGGCGGCGGGCCCGGAGCTGGTGGTGCTCACGCGCGGTCCGTCGGGGCTGTCGGCCTGGCGGACCGGCCGCGCCGAGGTGAGCGTGCCCGGGGTGCCCGTCGAGGTGAGCGACACGGTCGGCGCGGGCGACACCGTGACGGCAGCGTTGCTCGCGGGCCTGGGGAGCGTCGGCGCCCTCGCGCCGGGGGGCGCCATCGCCGCCGTCGGCGACGCGGACCTCGCCGGGATCCTGCGCAGGGCCGCGACCGCTGCCGCGATCACGTGCTCGCGGGCGGGGGCCAACCCTCCGACCGTGGATGAGGTCGACGCCCTGCTCCCCGAGGCGGGCGCTACTCCGTCGCCGGGGACGTGAAGTCCACGGTCGCGTAGGCGCCCAGCTTGTCGAGCCGGTGTTCGCTGGCGACCTCGCGGATCGTGCCGCTCTTGCTGCGCATCACGATCGAGTGAGTGGTCGCGCCCTGGCGCTGATAGCGGACGCCGTGCAGGAGCTCGCCGTCGGTGATGCCGGTGGCACAGAAGAAGACGTTGTCCCCCGTCACCAGGTCGTCGGTGCTCAGGACGCGATCGAGGTCGAGCCCCGCGTCGAGCGCCTTGCGCCGCTCCTCCTCGTCGCGGGGCCAGAGCATGCCCTGGATAGTCCCGCCGAGGCACTTCAGCGCGCAGGCGGCGATGATCCCCTCCGGGGTGCCCCCGATCCCCATGAGGACGTCGACGCCCGTGCCCTCCCGCGCGGCCATGATGGCGCCGGCGACGTCTCCGTCGGTGATGAACATGATGCGGGCGCCCTCCTCGCGGACCTCGGCGACGAGGTCGTCGTGCCGGGGGCGATCGAGCAGGCACACGGTGAGGTCGGCGACCCTGCGCCCCTTCGCCCGGGCGATGCTGCGGAGGTTCTCCGAGACAGGAGCGGTGATGTCGACGGCTTCGGCCGCCTCGGGGCCCGTCGCGATCTTGCGCATGTAGAAGACCGCGCTGGGGTCGTACATCGAGCCGCGCTCCGCGACCGCGAGGACGGAGATCGCGTTCGCCATGCCCTTCGCGCACAGTGTCGTGCCGTCGATGGGGTCGACGGCGACGTCGACGGCAGGCCCGGTGCCGTCGCCGACCAGCTCGCCGTTGAACAGCATCGGCGCGTTGTCCTTCTCGCCCTCGCCGATCACGACGGTGCCGGCCATGGACACGCTGCCGATGAGCCGGCGCATCGCATTGACGGCGGCGCCGTCGGCACCGTTCTTGTCGCCGCGTCCCACCCATCGGGCGGCGGCCATGGCGGCAGCCTCGGTGACCCGGACGAGTTCGAGGGCCAGGTTGCGGTCGGGGGCCTCAGGTCGCGACGCGCTCATGGCTGACTCTCTCATGGCGAGATCCCCCGCGATCAGCGAACATGGGGTCATGACCGCTCCGGCGCCCGATGAGCTCCGCCCGACCGGGCGCCCCAACGCCCGGCTCGGCCAGACCGTGCGGGACATGGTGCTATCCCTCGCGGTGGTCATCGGCGTCATCGCCGTGATCATGCTCATCACGTGGCGACCGCAGCCGGATCCCGTGCGCGTCGTCGATCCCACCCCCGCGCTGCTCACGGCCCGCGCCGAGGCCGGCTACCCGGTGCTGTACCCCGAGGGCCTCGATGCGTCATGGCGTCCCACGAGCGCCCGGTGGGAGGCGACGGAGGAGTCCCTCCCCGAGAAGGCGTGGTTCGTCGGGTTCGTCACGCCGCAGGAGCAGTTCGCGCAGGTGTCGCAGTCCAAGGCCGAGTCGGAGGGGTACGTCGTCGAGCAGACCTCGCGCGGCCGTCCGGCGGGGACCTGGGGGGAGTGGCAGCGCTACGAGAACGCCCAGGCGACGCGCTCCCTGGTGCGCATCGTCGATGGCGTCACCCTGGTCGTCGCGGGGACGGCGGACTGGCCGGTCCTCGAGGGCCTCGCCGAGCGGCTCAGTCCGACGGCTCTTCCTCGTCAGGAGTCGGCGTCCCCGGCGCCGTCGTAGCGTCGGCGGTCTCGCCCGGCGCCTGGGCGCTGCGTTCGAGGGCTCCCTCGAGCCAGCCCGCGCAGTAGGCGGCGAGCTCCTCGCCGCGCTCCCACAGTCCCAGCGCCTCCTCGAGGGATCCGGTGCCCCCCTCGAGCCGTTGCACGATCTGCGCGAGTTCGGCGCGTGCCTCCTCGTACGACGTCGGAGCGGCCATGCCGCCAGGGTAGGCGCTCACGTGCGCCGGGCCCGGAGGGAGCCGCGGGCGACCCGGATGTCGAGGTCGACTCCCGGCTCGGCGTCGTCGGGGTCGCGCACGACGACGCCGTCATCGGCGCGGCGCACGACGGCGTAACCGCGCTCCAGGGTCGCCTGCGGAGACAGCGCGCGCAGCCGCGCGAGCAGGTGCTCGTTGTCGGCCCCGGCGCGCTCGAGGCGGTGTCGCACCGCTCGGCGCGACGAGGTGCGGGCGCGGTCCAGGCGCTCATGCTCGGCTTCGATGCGGCGGCCGATGCCGCGGTGGATCCGGGTGCGGGCGGCGAGCACGAAAGCGAGTTCCTCGCCGGCGTCGGGGACGATGCGCTTCGCGGCATCGGTGGGCGTCGAGGCGCGCAGGTCGGCGACCAGGTCGGCCAGGGGGACATCCTGCTCGTGGCCGATGGCGCTCACGACCGGGGCGCGAGACGCGGCGATCGCGCGAACGAGTCGCTCGTTGCTGAAGGGCAGGAGGTCCTCGACGCTGCCGCCGCCTCTCGCGATCACGATGACGTCGACCTCGGACACCGCGTTGAGCTGGCTGATCGCCTCGACGACCTGGGTCACCGCCTGCTGGCCCTGCACGGCCACCTCGCGAATCTCGAAGGCCACGGCGGGCCAGCGAGCCCGGGCGTTGACGACGACGTCGCGCAGCGCGGCACTGGCACGCCCGCTGACGAGGCCGACGCGGCGGGGGAGGAAGGGCAGCGGGCGCTTGCGCTCCGCGGCGAAGAGTCCCTCGGCATGCAGCAGCGCCCGCACCCGCTCGAGCTCCTCGAGCAGGGCCCCGCGCCCGACCGGCCGGATCTCGCGGGCCCGCACCTGGAACTGCCCGCGGGCCGCCCAGAACTCCGGTCGCCCGTGCACGATGACGCGCTGGCCCTCGGCCAGGGGAGGGGACATCCGCTCGAGCACAGCCGTGTCGACGACCACGCTCAGCGACATGTCGACCTCGACGTCGCGCAGGGTCACCCACGCGGTGCGGACGCCCGGCCGGCGAGACACCTGCGCGACCTGGCCGTCGATCCACACCGACCCGAGTTTCCCGATCCAATCGGTGACGAGCCGGCTCACGGTGCGGACCGGCGCCGGGCTCTCCGGCGAGGTCTCCATCCCCATGGGCGCCAGGCTACGCGCGGAGGCCGACATCGACGGCTCCGCCTACGATGGGGAGATGACCACGACGGGCGGCAAGGTCCTGCTGGCGGCTCCGCGCGGCTACTGCGCGGGCGTGGATCGCGCGGTGGTCACGGTGGAGAAGGCCCTCGACCTCTACGGCCCGCCCGTCTACGTGCGCAAGCAGATCGTGCACAACAGGTACGTCGTGGAGCGCCTCGAGGAGCGCGGGGCGGTCTTCGTCGAGGAACTCGAGGACGTTCCCCCCGGGGCGATCGTGGTGTTCTCCGCCCACGGCGTGGCCCCGTCGGTGCACCACGAGGCGCAGGAGCGCGGGCTGAAGACGATCGACGCCACGTGCCCGCTCGTGACCAAGGTGCACTCCGAGGCGCGGCGCTTCGCCGGCGAGGGCATGCAGATCCTGCTCATCGGCCACGAGGGCCACGAGGAGGTCGTCGGCACGATGGGCGAGGCCCCCGAGCACATCACGCTGGTCGACAGCCCCGAGGACGCCGACCGGGTCGAGGTGGATCCGGACCGGCCCGTGGTGTGGCTCTCGCAGACGACGCTGTCGGTCGACGAGACCCTGCAGACGGTCGACCGTCTTCGCGAGAGGCTGCCGCAGTTGCAGAGCCCGCCCAGCGACGACATCTGCTATGCGACGCAGAACCGCCAGGCGGCCGTAAAGGAGATCGCCGCGCGCTGCGACCTGCTCATCGTCGTGGGGTCGGGCAACTCCTCGAACTCCGTGCGCCTGGTCGAGGTGGGGCTGGAGTCCGGCGCGGGATCGGCGTTCCGCATCGACGGTGTCGCGGAGCTGCGCGAGGAGTGGCTCACCGGGGTCGGGACCGTCGGCGTGACGTCCGGCGCTTCGGTGCCGGAGGTGCTCGTGGACGGGGTGCTCGGCTGGCTCGCGGAGCGCGGCTTCGGCGACGTCGAGGAGGTCACGACGGCGGAGGAGACCCTTGTCTTCGCGCTGCCCCCCGAGCTCCGACGCGACATGAAGGCCGCTGCGGCGACCTAGGCGCTATCGCGCTCGCCAGAGGCGGAGGAGCACGATGACGAGCGCGGCAACGGTCGCGCCGAAGATCCAGGCGGCATTGTTGCCCAGCGTCGTCACCACCATGAAGCACTCGCGGACCAGGAACGACCCGACATCCGGGAGTCGCACCTGCCCCGCGGTCAGGGTGGCGAGGAAGAAGGCGATGGGGGGTGCGATGACCGCGACGAAGGCGTCATCGAGGCGCACCGCGATGGCGGCGTACACGCTGGCGATGACCAGCGCCACCCCGGTGATCCAGTCGACTCCGCGTCCGAGCGCGAGGGCCTCGGCCCAGGCGACGACGACGGTGACGCCGATGACGACGACCCCCCCCGCCCCCGCCTGAAGCCCCCGGGCCGAGCGGGCGGCACGACGGCCACTCGATCCGGGCGCCGACGCCTCGGGGACTCCGGCGACGAGCTGGTCGACCGGGGCCGCGGCCACGGCGGGGACCGCGGGTGCGACCGGGTCCTGCGCCCACAGCGACGGCTGGGGCGGGGGTTCCTCGAACGTGAGGGGCGGACGACCGGTGTCGACGGGGCGCTCGGCGCCGCCGACGACGGCGATGTCCGGTGCCGCCAGGGTGACCGAGCGCAGGCTCACGACCTCGTCGAGGTCGAGGGCGGGGACCGCGGTGTTCGCGGTCTCTCCCTGTGCGCGCAGGGAGCGGAAGAGGCGCCCGGTGGGGGGTGCCGACTCGCCGCCCTCGTCATCGCCCACGAGGGTCAAGGCTACGACAGGGATGGGACATCTGGGAGTTCCGCCGAGGCCACCCCGGTCTCGGCGAGCCGCCGGGCGGAGACGGCCACCCGCGAGTCCCAGGAGCCGACGAGGCGGTTGTACTGGGTGACCGCACCATCGAGGGCGGCGCCGGTCTTGCGCAGGTGCTCGGCGACGATGCGCAGGCGGTCATGCAACTCCCGCCCGAGCTGGTGGCTCTCCGCGGCGTTGGCCAGGGCGGCTTCGCGCCGCCAGACGTGACCGAGCGTGCGCAGCAGCGCCAGGAACGTGGTGGGTGTCGCGATGACGACATTGCGCCCGAAGGCCCTCTCGAGGAGCGCGGGGTCCTCGCGCAGGGCGATGCCCAGCATCGACTCCGCGGGCATGAACATGACGACCAGGTCGAGGGAGTCGTCGTACGCGCGCCAGTAGTCCTTCGAGCCGAGGCGCTCGGCGTGGGCCGCGACATCACGGGCATGCTGCGCCATCAGCGGTGCCCGCAGTGCAGGATCGTCGGTGCTCTCCGCCTCGAGCAGTGCGTTGAGCGGGACCTTCGCGTCCACGACCAGACGGCGGCCGGTGCCGAGGTCGATGACCATGTCCGGACGCAGGACGCCGTGCTCCCCGGGCTGGACGCTCTGCTCGACGAAGTGGACGCGCTCGAGCATCCCGGCGGCCTCCACGAGGCGGCGCAGCTGGGCCTCGCCCCACCGGCCGCGGACGTCGACACGCCCCAGCGCGGCGGCCAGGCTGCCGGTCTCCCTGCGCAGGACATCGGTGGTCGCGGCCACATGCCGCAGGTGCTCGTTGAGCTCGGCCCGCAGGCTGGCCTGGTCCGCGCGGCGCAGGGCCTCGGCCTCGTCGAGTCGGCGGCCCAGGCGGTCCAGCGTGCTCTCGACCACCGCCAGTTCGCCCGGTGCCTGCGCGCGCGAACGGCGCAGCATCACGCCGACGCCCATGCCCACGCCGATGCCCAGGCCGATGAGCGCGGTGGCGAGCAGGAGAAGAAGAACGATGTCCTCGGGCATGGCTCACGTCCTCCGGGGGAAGTAGTCGTTCGCCAGGGCACGCGGGCTGACGGTGTTGTAGCTCCGGCCGAGGGGGCTGGTCCAGGTGGGGTCCGGGGGACCGGACGGATCGCGCGGACCGTCGTCGTGGACCCGCCACCCCGAGTCCTCCCGTGACCTGTTGTGCCGCGGACAGGTGGGTGACAGCGTCGAGGCGCTGGTCGTGCCGCCCTCCGCGTAGGCGGGAAGGTGGTCGGCGTCGCAGTTCTTCGCGCGCACCCCGCACACGGGATGCTTGCAGCGGGACTCGCGCGCGCGGATGAACCGGGCGAGGCGGGCTCCGGGGAAGCGCCGGCGGCCCTCGTCGAGGAGGAAGCCGCCCGCGGGGTCGGTGACCCAGCGGACCCACTCGCTATCGGCGGCCAGCGCACGCGCGAGGTCGGCGTCCAGCGGCCCGTAGCCCTCGAGGTGTCCGGGGTTCGCGGCGAGGTCGCTCAGGGTGTCGAGCGCGACGACCACGCGCACCTCGACCCCCGGGGCCGCCACGGGCGCGTGGCCGGGGAGGTCCACCGCGGCCGCACCCACCGGATGCAGTCCGAAGGCGTGCATGAGGGCCGCGTAGCGCCACCGACCGGCCGTGCGGTCGTCGGCGGGGTCGGCGTTGTCCCGGAGCAGGCGGGCGCGTGCGTCCAGCGCCTCGCGGAGGGCGAGGATGTCCGCCGCCGGGCCGCGGCTGGCGAGGCAGGCCATCCCTTCGGCGTCGGTCCACATGGTCACGTCGGTGCGCTCCCGCGTCGCCTCGCGGCGGCGGCGTGCGGCAGCCTCCGCGTCGGCGTCCACGACGGCCCGGTCGACCCGCTCGCGAAGGCGCGCCGGGGGCAGCGTGCCCGCAACGTGCAGCATGCTGCGGACGACCTGGGTGGCGAGGTCCTCGCCGTCCTCGCCGCGAACTCCGGTGAGGGCGGAGACGCCATCGGCGATGACGCGGGCCTGGGCGACGGTGAGATCGCCGGACGCCACGGCCTCGCCCAGCTCCGGCCACTGCTGGACCAGGGCGCGCGCGGCGTGGACCTTCCAGGAAGCCGTGCGCGGCGCCACGTGCAGGGCCGCGGCCACCTCGTCGGCGACGCAGGACTCCTGGAACGACGTGTGGGCGAAGGCGGGATCGGCCGTCGCGGCCTCGACGGCGTCGGCGACGGCGACGAGGGCGTGCGCCTGCACGACGTGGGCCCAGCCCAGGAGCTGCTCCGAGGCGACCAGGTAGGACGCCCGCTCATCGTCGGGCAGGGCCTGCGGATCGGCCTGGGCGAGGGCCCGCGCCAACTCCGGGCTCGGGCCCAGCCTCTCCCAGGGACCGGTGCCCGGCTCGGTGACGTCGCGCCAGCCATCTGCCATGTCTCCCACGGTAGGCGGGGGGTCCGACATTCCCCGATCCCCGAACTTCTTGTCACCTCAATCCGTCTGTCCGGGGGGCCACCCCGCCCGTTCGCACGGATTCAGGTGACAAACCTGTCGACGGGCGATGGCGGCTCCGCGCGCGTCAAGACGATCACGCTGCAGGTGTCGTGGAGCCTCAATCTCTCGGGGGAGTGGACCCGAAGGGCTCCCACGCGCCGACTCCCCGAAAGACGGCGCATCAGCCGGCCTGAAATGATCGGCGCACTATGGCACTCACCATCGGCATCGTCGGCCTGCCCAACGTCGGCAAGTCCACCCTGTTCAATGCGCTGACGGAGAACGACGTACTCGCGGCCAACTATCCGTTCGCCACCATCGAGCCCAACACCGGCGTCGTCGAGGTGCCCGACCCGCGGCTGGCCGTGCTCGCGCAGATCTTCCACTCGGAGCGGATCCTCCCCGCGACCGTGACCTTCGTCGACATCGCGGGCATCGTCAAGGGAGCCAGCGAGGGCGAGGGGCTGGGCAACCAGTTCCTCGCGCACATCCGCGAGTCCGATGCCATCTGCCAGGTCCTACGCGCCTTCGAGGATCCCGACGTCGTGCACGTGGAAGGGCGCGTCGACCCGGCGGAGGACCTCGAGACCATCAATACCGAGCTCATCCTCGCCGACCTGCAGACCCTGGAGAAGGCGATCCCGCGCCTGCAGAAGGAGGCGCGCATGAACAAGGAGCGCGTCGAGGTCCTCGCAGCCGCGGAGAAGGCCCAGGAGGTGCTCAACGCCGGCACGACGATCTTCGCCTCGGGCATGGACGCGGCGCCGATCCGGGAGCTGTTCCTGCTGACGGCCAAGCCCTTCCTGTACGTCGTCAACGCCGACGAGGACCAGCTCCCCGATGCCGCGTTCCGCCAGCGGATGCGCGATCTGCTCGCCCCTGCCGACGTGGTCTTCCTCGACGCGAAGATCGAGTCGGAACTCGTGGGCCTCGATCACGCGGAAGCGCTCGAGTTGCTCGAGTCGATCGGCCAGGACGAGTCAGGGCTCGACGCGCTCGCGCGCGTGGGCTTCGACACCCTGGGCCTGCAGACCTACCTCACCGCCGGGCCGAAGGAGGCCCGCGCCTGGACCATCCGCAAGGGCGCGGTCGCGCCCGAGGCCGCCGGTGTTATCCACACCGACTTCCAGAAGGGCTTCATCAAGGCCGAGGTCGTCTCCTTCGACGACCTGGTGGAGGCAGGATCCATGGTGGAGGCGAAGGCCCACGGCAAGGTGCGCATGGAGGGCAAGGACTACGTCATGCAGGACGGCGATGTCGTCGAGTTCCGCTTCAATGTCTGAGGCGCGAAGATCATCTGCCAGTTTATCTTCAAGCCCGGGTCCTACGACGACGACTTCCACGCCCTCGACGACCAGATCGATGCCTATGCGCGTGGTCTTCCCGGCTTCCGGGGGACGGAGTCCTGGCAGTCCCCGGACGGCGACGTCGTCAACGCGACGTACTACTTCGACGACATGGCGTCGGTACGCGAACTCTCCCGATTCCCGCAGCACCTCCAGGCCAAGGGCGCGTACCAGCGCTGGTACGACGGCTACCGCATCGTCGTCAGCGAGGTGACCGCCTCGTACGGCGACGACCGGCTCCCGCACGTCACCTCCCCATGAGCGCGTCCATCCGGCCGGCGTTCGACAGTTGGCCACGGCTGAACGCGGCCCTTCGCGATGCCATCGCGAACCTCGATGCGGAGGAACTGTCCTATGCCGCAGGTCCGGAGCGGTGGCCGCTGTGGGCGGTGGTGGGCCACCTCGCCTGCCAGAGAGTCTTCTGGCTGTGCGACTTCGCGGGAGAGGAAGGCGCCGACACAACGCCGTTCACGAATGCGAAGTGGTCGTGCCCGGGCGACGAGGACCTCGACCACCCCCTCAGCGCGGGCCAGTTGGCGGACGCCCTGGACTCGACCTTCGCCATCGTGGACCGCGTCCTGGACACCTGGACCCTCGACAGCCTGGCCGAGGAGGTGGACCACTCGGACTGGGGGGACGGCTGGCAGCACACCAGGGGATTCGTCATCGACCGGGTCCACTCCCATGACCTGTGGCATTCCGCGGAGGCCGGCGAGATCCTCAGCGCCCGGGGGCTACTCCCGGTCGACCCGTGGAGCTGAGGGCCCGGAGGAGGTCCGCGGGCCCAGGCTCAGTCCCTCTGACCGCAGTTCGAGCGAGGCGAGCGCGTCGATGACGGCGCGGTCCCCGCGGCGCCACGCGCCGGCGGGATCGTCGCTCACGCGCGCGAGCAGGTGCAGGGGCTGGCGGGCCATCGCGCGCAGCGCGAAGAGGTCGAGGTCCTCGGAGGAGTCCAGGAATCGCCGTGCCGCCGTGGCGCGGCGAATGAACGCAACACGCAGCGGCACCCAGAACATCGCCCACGACGCGATCCCCAGGACCGCCAGAGAGATCGCGAGGAACCGGGCGAGTACGCCGACAGCGTCCGCGGCCGTCTGGCCCGCCTGCGCGATCGACTCGCTCGCACCGGCCATGCCGTCGAATGGCGACTGCAGCGTGCCGCCGACGAGCGGCACCTGCCCGAGCGAGTCCCCGGCAGAGGTGAATCGCCCGGCGAGGTCGGTCGCTCCCTCGGCCACGGCAAGCCCCGGCTTCGCGAGGTTCATGATGAGGTCGTACAGGCGCAGCGCCACCCAGATCCACAGCAGGCTCCAGAACACCAGCCATGCGTCGCCGAGCAGCTGACGCGTCCTGCGCGCGGGGATTTCCGAGTACCAGGTCATGGGCGCACCCTAGGATGCGGGCGTGCCCACTGACCGGAGAACTCCCGTCGCCATCGTGGGCGCGGGACCCGCCGGCCTCATGCTGTCGCACCTTCTCGCGAGGCGAGGAGTGGACAGCATCGTCGTCGAGGTCCGCTCCCGGCACGAGATCGAGACGGCCAACCGCGCGGGCATCCTCGAAGCCGGTTCGGTGCGCATGCTCGTCGACGAAGGCGTCTCCGACCGCGTGCTGCGCGACGGTCACGAGCACGACGGGATCGAACTGCGCTTCGGCGGCCACGGGCACCGGATCGACTTCCGCCGGCTCGTGGACTCAGCGGTCTGGCTGTACCCGCAGCAGGATGTCTTCGCCGACCTTGCCGACGCCCGCGAACGCGATGGGGGAGACGTCCGGTTCGAGGTCTCCGACGTCACCGTCGAGGACCACGTCGACGCTCCGGTCCTGGGCTTCACCGACCGGGACGGCGCGGAGTATCGCGTGCGGGCCGACCTCGTCGTGGGTGCGGACGGGTCACGCTCCTACTGCCGCGGGCTGGTCCCGGAGGCGGAGCGCCACGAGTACTTCACGACATACCCCTACGCCTGGCTCGGGATCCTTGCCGACGCTCCTCCCAGTGCGCCCGAGCTCATCTACGCCCACTCCGACCGAGGCTTCGCGCTCATCTCGCAGCGCACCCCCACGGTGCAGCGGATGTACCTTCAGGTCTCTCCCGACGAGGACATCGCGCGATGGCCGGACGACCGCATCTGGGAGGAACTCGTCGCGCGCACCGCGGGTGACGGCTTCGCGCTGCAGACGGGCACGATCACCGAGAAGTCCGTGCTGCCCTTCCGCAGCTATGTCGACGAGACGATGCGCCACGGCCGGCTGCTCCTGGTCGGGGATGCCGCGCACACGGTTCCGCCCACCGGCGCCAAGGGCCTCAACCTCGCGCTCACCGACGTCGAGGTCCTCGCCGACGTCATCCCGCGCGCCCTGGCGACGGGCGACATGGACGTCCTCGACGAGTACGCCGAGCGCGCTCTCGATCGCATCTGGAAGGCGGAGAGCTTCTCGTACTGGATGACGCAGATGCTGCACCTGCGGCCGGACGGCGATGCCTTCGACGCCCTTCGCCAGATCGGCGAGCTCCGGCGCATCGTCTCGTCCGACCGGGGCTCGGCGTACCTCGCCGAGGCGTACACCGGCTGGCCCGGGTAGCAAGCCCGTCAGGATGCCCGACAGGATGGGCGGCATGACGATTCAGCTGGCCAGGGTCCCCGGCGAGTACGCCGTCCACCGCCTCGCCCCGGATGCGGGCATCCCCGACGCGGTATGGGCGGCGCCGTTCGTCTCGGTGTCGCGGTCCAAGGACGAACTGAGCATCATCACCGACGCGGGCACGGCGGTGGAGGCCCAGAGCACGGTGGGTCCCTGGCTGGCCTACCGCGTCGCCGGCACGATCGACTTCTCGGTGACGGGTGTCATGTCGTCGCTCACGACGCCGCTGGCCCAGGCCGGCCTCGGCATCCTGGGAGTGTCGACATACGACACGGACTACATCCTCGTCCACGCGGACTCCGGCGAGGCGGCCGAGATGACGTGGCGGGACGCCGGCATCGACGTTGCCTGATCCCGCGGCACTGCCTGATCCCGCGGCGCGCCCGACGGTCGTGGTCGCGGCGGCGATCGAGCGCGGCGGCGGCTTCCTCGCCGCTCGGCGGACCCGCCCCGCGCGCGTGGCGGGTCGCTGGGAGTTCCCCGGAGGCAAGGTCGAGCCGGGAGAGTCGGAGGAGCAGGCGCTGGTGCGCGAGATCCGCGAGGAGCTCGGGGTCGGGATCGCCGTGCGCCGGCGCGTGCCGGGGGAGTGGCCGTTGGACGGCGGCCTCGTCCTGCACCTGTACGTCGCGAGCCTCCTCGACGGCGAGCCGGCACCGCTCGAGCAGCACGACGCGGTCCGGTGGGTCACGCTGCCGGAGCTCGACGAGGTGGCGTGGCTGGACTCCGATGTCGAGGCGGTGGCGGCCCTTCGTGGACTAGCCTCGGGCGCCACGGACGTCACCGATCCCGCTGAGGGCCTTGCCTACTCCGTGGAGCGCACGTTCGATGCGCCGGTCGAGATCATGTGGTCGGCGTGGGCGGACCCCCGGGAACTCCAGGAGTGGTACGCCCCGACCGACCTCAGCGTCGTTCCCGGCTCGGTCGTGTCCGAGGCCGAGGTCGGCGGACGCTGGGCCGTGGCCGTGGATGCGTCGTCGTACGGCCACATCGCCTACTTCTGGGGCCGCTACACCGAGGTCGAGCCATCACGCCGCCTCGTGCACACGCTGTCGTACTCCCAGGAGGAGTCCGACTTCCTGGCACGCGACGACGACGCCGATCACCACCTCATCGTCATCGACATGGAACCCCGTGCCGGTGGGTCCTGGGTGCGCTTCGCGCAGTACGGCGAGATGCCGGCGGAGCAGGCCGCCATGGCACAGGCCGGCATGGAGAGCTACTTCGACTCCCTCGCGGCTCACCTCGCCCGACGGAACTGACCCCTTCCGCTCGCGGAGCCCAACCACCATCATGGCGCCATGAAGGTGGTCGTCGTCGGAGCCGGCATGGCGGGCCTCACGACCGCCGCGCTGCTCGGTCGCACCGGATCGCACGAGGTGGTCGTGCTCGAGCATGCCGACGCGTTCGGCGAGGTGGGCTACGGCATCGGGCTCTATCCGCTGGGGAGCGCGGTCTTCCACGCCCTCGGGACCTACGACGACCTCGCGAGCCGGTCGACGACGTTCGGCACGTACGAGGTCCACGGGCCTGACGGGCAGGTGCTGCAGACCGTGGACCTTGCCGCGCTGCTCGCGGACTTCGGCCCGATGCTCGGGGTCTCGCGCGCCGACATCATCGACGTGCTGCTCTCGTCCGTGCCCGCTGACGCCGTGCGCTTCGACCAGCACGCGGTGGAGGTCCACGCGGTGGAAGGCGGCGTGGCGGTCGTCACCGCAGGGGGGGACACGGTGGAGGGCGATGTCGCGGTGGCCGCCGACGGCATGCACAGCGCGCTGCGCGCATCGATCTTCGGCGAGGTCCGGATGCACGACACCGGCTTCGACGCCTGGATGTGGTGGGCACCGCCCGGCGCCGTGTCGCCCGACGTGGTCGCGGAGTACTGGGGGCCGTCGGCGTTCGTCGGCCTCTACCCGATGGCGCACGGGATCAACGTGGCCGTGGCCGTGCCGCGCGAGCTGTCGCCGGCGCCGGACGCCGATGCGGCTGAGATCGTCGGATCCCTGCGGTCCACGGTCGCCGAGCACGCCCCGGGAGCCGCTGCGATCGCCGGGCTGTGGGAGACCGGGGAGAGCCGGCCGTTCCTCTGGCCCATGCAGGACGTCCGCGCCCCCGACATCACGGCGCTCGGCGACCGGGTGGCCCTGTGCGGGGACTCCGGCATCGGATTCCTGCCGACCGCGGGGGTGGGCGCATCCAACGCGCTGCGCAGCGCCGCCGCCCTGGCCTACGACCTGTCGCTCGCCGACGCCGCGAGCGCGCCCCTGGCGATCGCCCGATGGAGGCAGCGGGTTCGCAAGCTCGTGGACAAGAACCAGGAGGACTCGCGTGAGCTCGCCCGGGTCATGATGGTGAAGCACGGCGCAACCTCAGCCGTCGTCAACGCCGTCATGAAGCACGCCCCCGTGACGATGATGACCTCCAGCATCGTCAAGAGCATGCAGGTGCCGTTCTAGGCCCCGGAGCCGACGGCGTACAGTCGTCTGATGCCTTCGACCCGTTCGGACCTGCGCAACGTCGCCATCGTGGCCCACGTGGACCACGGCAAGACGACGCTCGTCGATGCCCTGCTGTGGCAGTCGGGGGCGTTCCGGGAGAACGCCGACATCGCCGAGCGCGTCATGGACTCCATGGACCTCGAGCGCGAGAAGGGCATCACGATCCTCGCCAAGAACACGGCGGTGCGCTTCGATGGCGTCACGATCAACATCGTCGACACGCCCGGTCACGCGGACTTCGGCGGCGAGGTCGAGCGCGCCCTGGAGATGGTGGACGGGGTGCTGCTCCTCGTGGACGCCTCCGAGGGGCCCCTGCCGCAGACGCGGTTCGTCCTGCGCAAGGCCCTGTCCAAGCGTCTGCCCGTCGTGCTCGTGGTCAACAAGGTCGATCGCTCCGACGCGCGGATCGCCGAGGTCGTCGACGAGACCTACGAGCTCTTCCTCGACCTCGACGCCACCGAGGACCAGATCGACTTCCCGATCGTGTACTGCGCCGCCAAGGCGGGCCGCGCCAGCCTGGAGCGCCCGGCGGACGGTGCCATGCCCGACAGCCCGAACCTCGAGCCCCTCGTCGAGACCCTGCTCGCCACCATTCCCGCGCCGACGTACGTCGAGGGCGCGCCGCTTCAGGCACATGTCACGAACCTCGACGCCTCGCCCTACCTCGGCCGACTCGCACTCTGCCGCGTGCACGAGGGCACCATCCGCAAGGGCCAGCAGGTCGCCTGGTGCCGGGCGGACGGTGCCGTCGAGCGAGCCAAGGTGGCCGAACTCCTCATCACCGAGGCCCTCGATCGGGTGCCGACCGACTCCGCGGGGCCGGGCGACATCATCGCCGTCGCGGGGCTCCCGGACATCACCATCGGGGAGACGCTCGCCGACCCGGACGATCCTCGCCCGCTGCCCGTCACCCGCGTCGACGAGCCGAGCCACAGCATGACGATCGGCATCAACACGTCGCCCCTCGCCGGGCGCGACGGCGACAAGGTCACCGCCCGTCTGCTGAAGAACCGGCT
>JBJTJS010000245.1:0-2697 GCA_046096085.1 bacterium | reverse complement strand
CCCCCGAGACCTCCCGCCCCTGGACCCCGAGCTCGCCGACTGGCTGACCGAGGCTCCACGCCCGGCCATGCCGGACGCGGTCTGGGATCGGCTCTCCGCAGCCCTGGCCGAGGAGTCGGCCCGGCGCTCGGCAGGCGACGTCCCGACGACCCCGGTCGTGAGCCTCGCGGAGGCCCGGAGCGGGCAGGGGGGCACGCGCGCCCTGTGGCCGATCCTCGCGGGAGCCGCGGGCGTGGTCCTCGTCGGCGCCGTGGCCATCCCCGTGCTGCGCGGGGGCGACAGTGCCCCCGTCGCCGATGCCCCGCCCCAGGTCGCCTCCGCCGGAGAGGAGGGCGCCGTGGCATCGTCCACGCCCTCCCCGCGTACGGCGTCCGACACGCGGGAGAGCACCGCGCCGGCGTCACCCGCCCCGAGCCCAACCGACACCCCTCCCGAGGCCGAAGCACCCGAGCTACCGGCTCCCGAGGGCTCCGCGTCGGAGGTCGCCGGCGACCCCGACTCGACGAGCAGCCCCGATCCCGGGTCCGCGGCGGGCGGCGAGCCTTCCGTCGTCGTCCCGATGGTGATCGCGACAGGATCGGAGTACACCGCGGACTCCCTGGCCGACCAAGTCACCGCCCTCCTCGCCGGAGCCGGCATGGCCGAGCCCGCCGCCCTCGTCGCCGCGATGGAGTCCCCGGCCAACCTCGAGGCCGCCACCCCCGTGGGATCCGACGGGTTCACCTCGTCCCCCGACGTCCTTCGGACCTGCCTGGACCTCCTCGGCGCCACCCACGGCGGTGCCGCCCCCCTCGTGGTGGACCGCGCCCTGTTCTCCGGCCAGGACGTGGGCGTGGTCGTGCGGCTGAGGGAGATCGCCCTGGGCCAACCGGCCGACCTCGACGTCCTCGTCGTCGATCCTGCGTGCACGCCGGAAGATGTGGCGGCCGCGGAGCGTTTCGACCTGGCACTGCCGCTGTAGGCAGCCGCTCCCCCACGGGGACCGGCGGGCTCACCCGTCCGCAGGCCCGGGTGGGAGGATGTGGGCCTCATCGAAGGAGACGCACCCGTGACCGACACCCGCGACGTCATCATCATCGGATCGGGGCCCTCGGGGTACACCGCGGCCATCTACACCGCTCGCGCACAACTCCGCCCGCTCGTCCTCGAGGGGGCCGTGACGGCGGGCGGTGCTCTCATGAACACCACCGAGGTGGAGAACTTCCCCGGATTCCGCGACGGCATCATGGGCCCTGCGCTCATGGAGGACATGCGCGCCCAGGCAGTGCGCTTCGGCGCGGAGATCCTCACCGACGACGCGGTCGAGGTGCAGCTCGACGGGGAGTTCAAGACCGTGCGCGACGGCTCGGGCCGTGAGCATCGCGCGCGCACCGTGATCCTCGCCATGGGCTCCGGCTATCGGGAGCTCAATCTTCCCAACGAGAAGCGGCTGTCGGGCCACGGCGTCTCCTGGTGCGCGACATGCGACGGCTTCTTCTTCCGCGACCAGGACATCGCCGTGGTCGGCGGGGGCGACTCCGCGCTGGAGGAGGCGACGTTCCTCACGCGGTTCGCGAAGTCCGTGACGCTCATCCACCGTCGCGACTCACTCCGCGCGAGCAAGATCATGCAGGAGCGCGCGTTCGCCAACGACAAGATCCACTTCGCCTGGGACAGCGAGGTCGTGGACATCCTCGGCGACGCGAAGGTGTCGGGAGTCGTGCTGCGCGACACCTCTACGGGCACCACCCGCGAGCTTCCCGTCTCCGGGCTGTTCATCGCCATCGGGCACGACCCCCGCTCGGAGCTCGTGAAGGGCAAGGTCGCGCTCGACGACGCCGGGTACGTCCTGGTCGAGGCCCCGTCCACCCGCACCTCGGTCCCCGGAGTCTTCGCGGCCGGCGACCTCGTCGACCACACCTACCGCCAGGCGATCACCGCCGCCGGCACCGGCTGCGCCGCCGCGCTCGATGCCGAGCGCTACCTCGCCTCGCACGAATAGTCATCCGGCCACGTAGGCTGGAGCCACGTCCCGCTCGAAGGAGTCCCCATGGGTAGCACGAAGTCCGTGACCGATGCGTCGTTCGACGCCGACGTGCTCAAGAGCGACACGCCCGTCATCGTCGACTTCTGGGCCGAGTGGTGCGGTCCCTGCCGCATGGTCGCTCCGATCCTGGAGGAGATCGCCGCGGAGTACTCCGGCAAGATCACGGTGGCCAAGCTCAACGTCGACGAGAATCCCAAGACGGCGGCGTCGTACGGCATCACCTCGATCCCGACGATGAACGTCTACCAGGGCGGGGAGGTCGTGAAGACGATCATCGGCGCCAAGCCGAAGTCGGCGCTCCTCGCCGACCTCCAGCCCTTCCTCGCCTGACGCGGGGGCAAGCCGCTCCATGGCGCGTTCCCTCCTGCGGCGCGGCGACACCGGCCCCGCTGTCGCGGACGTGCGCGAGCGGCTGGTCCGACTCGGTCTCCTGGCTCCGGTGCCCGACACCGGCACGGACGCCGAGTTCGACGACGACGTCGCGCAGGCCGTGCGGGCCTTCCAGCAGTCCCGCGGGATCCCGGTGGACGGAGTGGTGGGTCCCCAGACCTTCCGTCACCTCGAGGAGGCCCGGTGGTCCCTCGGCGACCGTGTCCTGGCGTACACGCCCGGGCACCTCATCGCCGGCGACGACGTCCTCGACCTCCAGCGCCGTCTCACCCGCATGGGGT
>JBJTJS010000244.1:0-4431 GCA_046096085.1 bacterium | reverse complement strand
GGTAGCGCCCGCGAAGAAGGCGGCCCCGGCGAAGAAGGCCGCGCCCGCGAAGAAGGCGGCCCCGCCCGCGAAGAAGGCCGCCCCGCCCGCGAAGAAGGCCGCGCCGGCGAAGAAGGCCGCCCCGGCGAAGAAGGCGGCCCCCGTCAAGAGGCGCCTCGCGGTCCGGGAGGACGAGTCGCCCTGGACGCCCGCGGAGATCGCCGAGGTGAAGAAGGAGCTCCTCGCGGAGGTCAAGCGCCTGCAGAAGGAGATCGCCGACACCGAGGCGGACATCGCCGAGCTCGTCGCGGACTCCGGCGACGGCGCTGGCGACGACCAGGCGGATGCGGGGAGCAAGACGTTCGAGCGCGAGCACGAGATGTCCCTGGCCAACAACGCACGCGACATGCTCCTGCAGACCGAGCGCGCTCTCGACCGCATCGGCAATGGCACCTATGGGATCTGCGAGGCGTGCGGCAAGCCTGTCGGGAAGTTCCGGCTGCAGGCCTACCCGAGGGCGACCATGTGCCTGGCGTGCAAGGAGCTCGAGGAGCGCCGCGCCTACTGAGCGAGGCACGCGCCCCCTCCCGTAGCCTGGGCGGGTGACGGACGGCCCTGCGCACGACGATGCGACGCAGACGGAGGAGGCGTCGCCGCCGCGCCCCCGGCTCATCTGGGTGACGGTCGGGGTGGCCCTCGGGGTCATCGTGGTGGACCAGGTCACCAAGGCCCTCGCCCTGGCGCACCTTCAGCCGAGGATCTACGGCGGCGGCGAGCCCATCGAGGTCCTGGGCCCTGTCCTGAGGCTCACGTTCACCGAGAACACCGGGGCCGCCTTCGGGCTCGGAGCGGGCTTCACGTGGGTCTTCGCGCTCATCGCCCTCGCGGTCGCCTTCGTGATCCTGCGCACGGCGCGGCGGCTCGGCAGCGTGGCCTGGGCGATCGCCCTGGGCGGCCTGCTCGGCGGCGCGCTCGGCAACCTCATCGACCGGTTGATCCGTCCTCCGGGCATCGGCGAGGCCTACGCCGGGCCCGGACAGGGCTACGTCGTCGACTTCCTCCAGCTGCCCAACTGGCCGATCTTCAACGTGGCCGACATGGCCATCGTGGGCTCGGCGATCCTCATGGTGCTGCTCACCATCCGCGGGGTCGAGCTCACCGGCAAGCCTGCGGCGGGCGTCGCGGCCGATGCCTGAGTCGCGTCGTCTTCCGGTCCCCGAGGGACTGGTCGGCGAGCGCATCGACGTGGCCCTGTCACGGATGCTCGGACTGTCGCGCAGCGCTGCGGTCGGCCTCATCGACGAGGGGCATGTCCGCGTGGACGACCGGGTCGTCGCGAAGTCGGAGCGCCTGTCGGGCGGTCAGTGGATCGACGTCCACATCCCCGAGCCCGAGGCCGAGCGTGAGCCCGAGCCCGTCGAGGGGATGCGGATCGTGTTCGACGACGACGACCTCGTCATCGTCGACAAGCCCGTTGGCGTGGCGGCTCACCCGAGCCCGGGATGGACGGGCCCGACGGTCATCGGGGGCCTCGCGGCCGCGGGGTATCGCATCTCGACGTCGGGCGCCGCGGAGCGCCAGGGAGTCGTGCACCGGCTCGATGTCGGGACCACCGGCCTCATGGCCGTCGCCAAGAGCGAACCGGCGTACCGCTCCCTCAAGGACCAGTTCCGCGATCGCACCGTCGAGAAGGTCTACCGGGCGATCGCCCAGGGGCACCTCGACCCGCTCGCCGGGACCATCGACGCCCCCATCGATCGCCATCCGACCCAGGACTGGCGCATGGCCGTCGTGAGCGGCGGCCGTCCGAGCATCACGCACTACGAGACCCTCGAGGCCTTCCCCCGCGCCAGCCTGCTCGAGATCCACCTCGAGACGGGTCGCACGCACCAGATCCGCGCGCACCTCGCCGCCCTGCGCCACCCACTCGTCGGCGACACGACGTACGGCGCGGACCCGACCCTGGCCGAGCGCCTCGGACTCGCCCGCCCGGCACTGCACGCCGCGCGGCTCGAACTCGAACACCCGGCGACCGGCGCACGCGTCGTCGCCGAGTCGCCGGACCCGCCGGACTTCGCGGACGCGCTGCGCCGACTGGGAGACGGGGCCTAGGAGCGCGGCCCGTCGCCGGGGACCTACCGGGCGAGGATGGCGTACGGGACGAGGGTGTAGTCGGCGCTCACGCCCTGGCCGATGGCGACGCAGCGCGCATTGCACGAGATGCCGGTGAGCTGCGTGCCGTACGGCTGGGGGATGTAGGGGACCGTCACGCGCACCTTGTCGGTCGGGGAGATCCAGGCAACGGCCCCCCGCGCGTACTTGCCATCGGCGCCCCCGACGGCCCAGCAGGTGCCGTCGTGCTGGCACGACACCCCCTTGAAGATGAACGTGGGCGGCATGCTGGGGAGCGCGATGCGGTGGGACTCCCGGCCCGTCGTGCGCAGCAGGGCGCCCACCTCGGGATTGGTCGACGTATCGAACCCCGTGACGATGCAACTGTTCATCGTGAGGCAGTCCAGGTTGGTCGCCGCCATGGCGCGGGCGTCAGCGGCCACCGCGATGCGGAACCATCCCCGCGGGGTCCACTGCCGCAACTGGAGGCGGCCCTGCGAGGAGGTGAGGACGCAGTGGCCCTGGGAGACGCAGTCGATGCCGGTGAGGAAGCGGCCGGCCGTGGGGCCCGTCTCGATCCGCTTCCACTTCCGGCCGTTCCACTGGAGCATGAGGCCCTGGACGCCGCCCTGGGGATCGAAGTAGTGGCCGACGGCCGCGCACCAGGTCGTGGAGGTGCAAGACACGTCGAAGAGGTATCCCTGGCCGCCCATGCCGTTCGTGGGCGTGGGGGTCGCGAGATAGGTGACGACGCCATCGGCGTAGAGCGCGGCCCAGGTGCGATCCGACGGCGCGTTGGTGTGGACGGAGCCCACGATCATGCACCAGTCGGGCTCGGGGCACGACAGCGCTTGGGCAGTGGTGCCGTCGACGTCGGTGAGGGGGGCACTGGTGGGAGTGTGGCCCTGGAGCACCGTGAGGTAGGGCCTCCCCGAGTCCTCCGACCCCACCAGCCCGAGGATCCAGCACGTCGCGCCGATGCAGTCCACGTCGAGGGCGGTGTTGTCGTAGCCGGGGTAGGGCGTGCTCAGCGGGACCGCGCGCCAGTTCACCTGGTGCGCGGAGGTCGACACATCGGGTGCCGCCGAGGCGGACGAGGCAGCCAGGCCCAGCGGGAGGGCGACGGCGAGGGAGGCGAGGGCGGCGATCAGTCGACGAGTCATGGCGGGAGGCTAGCCGAGGACGCCGGCGCCGTCAGCGATGCCGGGTGTCGCGCGGCTACCGGGCGATGACGGCGTACGGCTCGAGGGTGACGTCGGCGGAGGCGCCCTGGCCCACAGCGACGCAGCGAGGCCCGCAGACCGCCATGAGCACCGTCCCGTACGGCTGGGGGATGTAGGGGACGGTCACGCGCACCTTGTCGGTCGGGGAGATCCCGGCGACGGCCCCGCGGGCGTACTTGGTCTCCGTGCCCCCGACCGCCCAGCAGGTCCCGTCGTGCTGGCAGGAGACGTCGTTGAAGACGAAGGTCGCGGGGGAGGAGGGCATCGCACCGCGATGGCTCTCGCGCCCGGTGGTGCGCAGGACAGCGCCCGCCTCGGGGTTGGTCGACGCGTCGAAGCCGGTCACCATGCAGCTGCTGAGCGTGAGGCAGTCGAGCCCCTCGGGTGTCATCGTCCGGGCATCGTCGGCCACGGCGATGCGGAACCATCCGCGGGGGGTCCACTGCCGCAACTGCATGAGGACGCGCTCCTTCGCCGAGGCGAGGACGCAGTGGCGCTTGGAGACGCAGTCGATGCTCTCGAGGTAGCGACTTGCCGTGGGGCCGTTCTCGACGCGCTTCCACGTGCGGCCGTTCCACTCGAGCAGAAGGCCCTGGACGCCGCTCTGCGGGTCGAAGTAGTGGCCGACGGCCGCACACCAGGTCGTGGAGGTGCAGGACACGTCGTACAGGTATCCCTGGCCGCCCATGCCGTTCGTGGGCGTGGGGGTGGCGGGGTAGGTGAAGGCGCCGTCGGCGTAGAGCGCGGACCAGGTGCGGTCCGACGGCGCGTCGGTGTGGACGGACCCCACGGCCATGCACCAGTCGGGCTGGGGTCAGGACAGTCCTCGAGCGATGTAGCCGTCGGCTTCGATCATGGGCACGCTCGCGGGCGTGTGCCCCTGGAGAGTGGTGAGGTACGGCCGACCCGCGAGCTCCGTCCCCACCAGCCCGAGGACCCAGCACGTCGCGCCGATGCAGTCCACGTCGAGGGCGGTGTTGTCGTAGCCGGGGTAGGGCGTGCTCAGCGGGACCGCGCGCCAGTTCACCTGGTGAGCGGAGGCCGAGACGTCCGGAGCCCCCGAGGCCGGGGCGGCGACGAGGCGACGGGTCACGGCGGGAGGGTACCCGCCGTGACC
>JBJTJS010000243.1:0-3682 GCA_046096085.1 bacterium | reverse complement strand
GTGCGGGTACTTCCCGGCGCGTGGGGACGTGATCGCGTTCGGGCTCGTGCCCGCCCTGCTGGCGACGTTGATCCCGCCCTCGTGGCAGCGCTGGCCGGCCGGATGGGCCTGGCTGGCCAGCGCGTGCGCATGGTCGGTCCTGGGGACCGTGGGCGTCCTGGTCACGGCCGCCCTCATGTCGGCGTTCGCGGGCGCCGGGATCGTGTACTGGGGAGTCGTGGTCGCCTACGTGGCGCTGTCCGCGCTCACCGTCGTTGCCTTCGCGGGCTTCCGTCGCCAGGCCGACCTCGATGTCGAACTCACCGGGATCCTGGCGCGCCAGGAGGTCCGGGCCTCCCGTCTGATGCACCGCATCGACTACGAGCGCCGCGAACTCGGCCTCGTCCTGCACGGCGCGGTGCAGGCCAGCCTCACGCGGGCAGCCCTCTCGCTCGAGCGCTGGGGTGCCGGCGGTGAGGCCAGGGATCTCGATGCTCTTCCCGAGGTGATCGAGGAGGTCCGTCGCGCGCTGGACTTCGCCGTGGGGGCGCTGGACATCAGGCCACCCGCGTGGGGCGGCCTCGAGGAGGTCCTGCGCGACCGACTGCGCCTGTGGGAGGGGGCGGTGACCTGCGAGTGGACGGTGGACGCCGAGGTCGGCCAGGTGGCCGACGCGATGCTCGCCCATCGCATCGGCGACGTCGTCGGGGAGGCAGTGACGAACGCGGTGCGGCACGGACAGGCGGAGCGCGTGGGGGTCGACGTCGGACTGGAGGGCGACTGGGTCCTCGTGCGGGTGCGCGACGACGGAGTCGGTCCCGTGGGCTCCCGGCACCCCGGTGCGGGCCTGGGGCACCTGGGCCCCGTGGGCATCGCCTGGAGCCTCGAGCGGGACGGGCCCGAGACGCTGCTCACCGTTCGCCTGCCGGCGATCGGGGGTCGCGTCATGGAAACCGAACAACCCGCCGGGGCCGCGACGGCGTGGGCCTAGTTTTCCCGCGTGACCACTTCTGCATCGGCGGCGTCCGTCTTCTCACTCAGCGTGCACGTGTTCGTCGCTCCTGGACGAGAGCAGGAGTTCCGAGACCTGCTCCCGGCCATGAACGCCAAGTGCGCGGCACTCGATGACTTCCTGGGCGTCGGCTCCGACTCGGACGCGGCGGGCCAGGGGTCCACCCGCTGGGTACTCAGCTCCCAGTACTCCTCGGCGCGGGCCCAGGCCGAGTGCGAGGCGATCCTGCGAGAGGACCTGGCGGCGGCGGCCGCCCTCATGACCGCGCCTGCGGTCTTCGACGTCGGCAGCAGGGGTGATCACCGCAGGCCGACGGAGGTGATCACGACGCACGTTCCGCCGGATCTCCGGCCGCGCTATGCACAGTTGCGCGAGGAGATGGACGCGACGGCCGCCCAGGCCCCCGGCTTCGTCAGCGTGGACACCTTCCCGCCCTCGGGCGTCGAGGACACCTGGGTCACGGCGATCACCTTCGACTCACAGGCGAGCCTGGACGCCTGGAATTCCTCCAAGCCCCGCACCGAACTGGTGGCGAAGCTGCACGAACTGGTGCCCGACGAGGTGCGCACCGTGCCCACCGGATTCGGTCAGTGGTTCTCGGTCACCGGCGTCGCGATGGTGCAGACGCCCGCATGGAAGCAGGCCATGACGGTGCTCGCCGTCCTCGCGCCCATGGTCGCCATCCTCAACATCACCATCGGCGACGCCGTCGGCCAGGGCTGGACCATCGAGGGGACGCCGATCTACAAGGGCCTCGGCCTGCCCTTCCCCATCGTCGTCTTCATCGGCAACGCCATCGGGACAGCCCTGCTCACCTGGGTCCTCATGCCCATCGTCACCAGGCTCCTGGCGTGGTGGCTGGACCCCGGAGCGACCAGGCGCAAGACCCTCCTCGGGGCGATCCTGCTCCTGGTCGTCTACGCGGCGGAGATCACGATCTTCACCACGATCTACAAGACCCTGGGGATCTAGGGGTTCCAGGGGCCCCTGCGCAGCGACACCGGCTCGCGCATGGGATCTCCCAGCACCGCCCTGGCACTGCCGGCGTCCTCGCGGATACGCCGCTTCGCCGGAGCCGTGGGGACGCCGGACGGCGTCTCAGCGGGATGCCTGTCCGCGACTCGCTCCGGCGGGGCGGGGAGGGCGGGAAGCGGCAGCCCGGTGCCCGCCCGGAGGGCGGCCAGGACGGCCGGGGGTCCCTGCACGTGGGGGAGTTCGGCGATCCCCCGCATGCCGTAGGGGATCCGGGGCTCCGGGTTCTCCAGGAAGCGCACGTCGATCCGCGGGGCATCGATCATCGTCGGCACGAGGTAGTCGTCCCAGGTGAGTCGCGTGGGCACCCCGTCGGCGTAGGGGAAGTCCTCCATCAGGGCGATTCCGACACCCATGAGGATGCCGCCGGCGATCTGGCCGGTGGCCTGCGCGGGGTTCACCACGCGTCCGACGTCCTGCACGACGTCCATCGCGACGACGCGCACGAGGCCGAGTTCGCGGTCGACGTCGACGGTGCACCGGGTCGCGGAGAAATTGAACGTCACGTGCATGGGCTGACCTGGCTCACGGCCCTCGAGCTCCCAGGTCTGGCGCTGCTCGAAGCGCGCGGTCGCGCGGAAGACCAGGTGCATGCCCGCGTCGGCAACCGGCATCAGGCGAGGGCCGTCGGAGAGGACGACGTAGTCGTCACGGATGTCGAGTTCCTTGACGTCATGGCCGTAGTGGCGGGAGACGAATCGCAGGAAGCGCTCCTTGACCGTGGCGGCCGCCTTGTGGACGGCGCCGCCGGACGTCATGGTCTGAAGTTGCCCATCGGTGGTCGAACCGTCGGCCATGCCGGAGTCGGACCCGGTGATCGTCACCTTGCTGATGCCAAGCGTGGTCTGTGCGATCTGCTCGGCGATCGTCTTGAACCCCTGCCCCACCTCGGCGGCCGCGCACTCAATGACGACCTCGCCGTCGCGCAGCGTCACCAGGGCGTTCGAGTTGACCGGTGCACCCTCGGAGAGGCACACGTTCTTGGCCACCGAAGAGGTCGCCGTCGCGCGCACGACATCGCGGGGGCGCGTCGGCGTGACGATCCCCCCGGGCAGGCTGATTCCCGATGCGTCGTCGGCGAGAGGCTCCGGAAGGGGAGCCTGCCCGCTCGCGTCGATCAGCTCGCGCACCGGAGCGGGTGAGTCCATCAGCTGATCGAAGGTCCAGGTGTCGCCCTCCTTCATCGCGTTGCGGCGACGGAGTTCGGCACCGTCCATGCCGAGCGCCAGGGCCAGGGCGTCGAGATTCGACTCGGATGCGTACATCGGCTCGACGACCCCGAATCCGCGCAGGGAGCCGCACATGCCGTTGTTGGTGCCCACCGCCCAGCCCTCGATGCGGGCGTTGGGGATGTTGTAGGGGCCCTGGAGCAGGGTGCAGGCATTGCCGATCCCGGGGCCCGCGGTGTTGATGTAGGGCCCGTCCTCCACGACGACCTTGGCCTCGATCTTGACGATGGTGCCGTCCTTCGTCGCGTGGTGGCGCACCCAGATGCGCGTCGGATGGCGGTGGTAGCGGGCGAGGAACGCCTCCTCGCGCGTGTAGAGGACCTTGACCGGCTGCTCGGTGTGGACGGCCAGCAGCGCGCCGTGGATCTGCCAGGACAGCACGAACCGGCCGCCGAAGGAGCCGCCGATGCCGGAGTTGATCACGAGAACG
>JBJTJS010000242.1:0-4162 GCA_046096085.1 bacterium | reverse complement strand
GTGCGCAAGCGCCTGCGCGCCGAGGCGAAGGCCCGTCAGGTGAGCCCCGACGACATCGTCACGATGATCCTCGACGCCGCTCTCGACTGACCCCCCGAACGCCCGCAGCACAACCGTTCGGCCCCGCCGTCCTGAGGTGGTGATGCGAGGGCGAGCGAGTGAACACGTGTTACTCCGGTCCAGAGGCGTCATTCGCCGGAGTAGCGTGCCGAGCGTGAGCCATCCGGCGGGACTGACGCCATGAGGCCGAGTCGGGTCCTCTACGTGGAGAACGATCCTGCCCTGCGCGGGATCCTCAGCCGGTTGCTCAGCCGGAACCCCCGCGTCGACCTGCTCGGCTCTGTCGGCACCGTCGAAGAGGCCCTGGCGTTGGCGCGGAATCAGCACTTTGATGTCGCGCTGCTCGACCTCGCCCTGGGCAGTGGGTCCATGAACGGCATGGAGCTCGGCATTGCCCTGCGCGGTGTGATCGACGACATCGGGATCGTGATCTATTCCCAACATGCGGTCTCCGATTTCACCGACGCGCTTCCGGAGGAGTTCCGCTGGGGGTGGTCAGTCGTCCAGAAGCGCTCCGACGTCGACGTCGCCTTCCTCGTGGAGATCCTCACGTCGACCGCCCAGGGATTCAATACGGTCGACGACCAAATCGTGTCCGCGCGCGATGAATCCGGGGAGAGTCCCATCTCCCGCCTCACCGCGCGCCAGCGCGAGATCATGGCCATCGCCGCCACGGGGGTTGACGCGACCGTGATCGCCGAGGAGTTGGGCATGCCCGCCGTGCGCGTGCGTCAGGAGTTGTCGCGCGCCTACCAGGTGCTGGTACCCGACCCCAGGAAGGGCACGGACCTGCGCACCACCGCGGTGCTGCGCTACCTGCGAGAGACTCGTGTCTATGCCCAGACCGCCGAGGAGTAGCTCACCGGGCACCGCGCCGTGGGGCAAGCGAATCCTTCGCTACTGCTTCGGACCCTGGCCGATCCGCCCCGTGCTGCTTGCGATCCTCTACGCGCTGGTCAACCAGTACGCCGTCGTCCGCGGTGCGGAGCTGGTGGACGTGCCAATTCTCGCCGCGTGGATCGCCGGACTTCCCGGCACGGTGGCGCAGGCGTTCGCACTCTTCGTCGCAGCGTGGATTGCCGGCCGAGTGCAACGAAGATTCGATCCACAAGGTGCGAGTCGAGGGGTGTACCTGCTGTGCCTGCTGCTCACCGATGCATTGTTCTCCGTCGCCCGGTTCTTCATCGTGGAGCAGCGGCCTGAGTCAGCCCTGCTCGTTGGTGCTCGCGACTACCTCAGCCTGCTCATCGTGAGCGCCCTCTTCGGGATCGCCGGGGAGCGACTTGCTGATCAGGTCCGGCGAACCGAAGAGGCGCTCCTAGTGGTGGAGAGCCAGCGCGGAGAGCTCCTCGTCGCCGACGAGCGCGCCCGGCAGGAGGTGGCCCGCTACCTGCATGACAGCGTGCAGTCCGACCTCGTGGTCATCGCCATGCAGTTGCGCAGCCAGGCGGGCGACATGCCGCCGGAGAGTGCCGAGCGGATCAACTCGGTGATCGACGAGCTCGAGAAGGTCAGGCTCCTCGATATCCGCGCCGCCAGCCGGCGGCTGAGCCCCGACATTGAGGCCCTTGGCTTGTCGGGTGCGTTGAGGCAGCTCGCCAACGGCTATTCGCCCACGATGGCGGTGGTCGTCGAATGCCCCTTCGCGCTGCCCGGAACGGGACCAGACCACCTGCTCGCCGTCTATCGCATCGCCGAGCAGGCCCTGCTGAATGCTGCCGTGCATGGTCAGGCTCACTCGTGCAGCATCACGGTGTCGCTGCCGTCAGCTGATCAGGTGAGGCTCGCGGTCATCAACGATGGACTCGCACCGAGCGACGTGCCGCAGCCCGGGGCCGGCTCAGCGATCATCGAGGCGTGGGTGAGCAGGTACGCCGGCACCTGGTCCTTGAAATCCGGGGGTCAGTCGACGGCCCTCGTCGCCACGATCAAGTGGGACGCTGATGCCCCACGCTGAACACGTGTTCACTCCCTGAAGGCGGCCGCCGCCGTGGGACTAGACACACTTCATGAAGCCGAGCATCGCGCGTGTCTTTGCTGCCGGAGCTGTAGTCATTGTTGGTCTGTCGATGATGGGCTCACCCGCGTCGGCCACACCCCTCACTTTCACCAACAAGACCACGTCAAACGGTCTCGGGACCGACAATGTGCGTGGCGTATACGCGGTCGGTTCGACGGTCTACGCAGCCACGTACGGATGGGGTCTCTCTATCTCCACCAACGGGGGCGCCACCTTCACCAGCAGGACCGCCACCGGCAATGGCCTCGGCAGTGACTTCGTGTACGGGGTATTTGCTGTCGGCTCGACGGTGTACGCCGCTACAGGCGGTGGCCTGTCCATCTCCACCAACGGCGGCACCACCTTCACCAACAGGACCGCCGCCGACGACAGCCTCGGGAGCAACGCCGTCAACGGGGTGTACGTCACCGACGACACGGTCTACGCAGCGACAACCGGTGGGCTATCCATCTCCACCAACGGCGGCGCCACCTTCACCAACAAGACCACAGGCAATGGCCTCGGCAGCAACGTCGTGTACGGGGTGTACGCCATCGGCAGCACCATCTACGCGGCAACAGCTGATATCAACGGTGGTCTATCCATCTCCACCAACGGCGGCACGAGTTTCACCAGCAGGAGCGCCACCGGCAACGGCCTAGGGAACGACAACGTGCGCGGGGTCTTTGCCATCGACGACACGGTCTACGCAGCGACAGACGGTGGGCTATCCATCTCGTCCGACGGCGGCGCGACCTTCACCAACAGGACCACTGGCGATGGCCTCGTGAGCAATGCCGTTAGCGCGGTGTACGCCATCGGTTCCACGGTCTACGCCGCCACAAACGCTGGCCTGTCCATCTCCACCAACGGCGGCACGAGTTTCAGCAGCTACACGACCGCCAATGGCCTCGGGAGCAACCTCCAGTACGGCGTATTCGCCATCGGCTCCACGGTCTACGCCGCGACCCTCGGAGGATTGTCGATTGGCTCGCCTGCGGCCCCTCCCGGCGTGCTCGCGGGCGTGGCAGCGGTTCCCGGCAACGCCACGGCAGCAGTGTCGTGGACGGTCGATGACACCGGTGGCTCGGCGGTGACCCGGATCGAGTTCGCACTGGATGACACCGTGACCGTGGATGACTCCACCATCAACGTTGTCGGGCCCCACACTCTGACCGGGCTGCTCAACGGCCAGACCTACACCGTCTACGCGCGGGCCGTGAACGCCATCGGTGCGGGCTCGTGGTCCACCGGCACTCCCGTGACCCCGCAGGCTCCTCCGCCGCCCACGCCGACTCCGGCGCCGGTGTTCCCCCCGGGAGCCCCGGGCTCGGTGACGGCGGGCCCCGGTGTCGCCTCCGCCACCGTGACCTGGACCGCACCAGTCGACACCGGGTCCTACCCGGTCTCGACGTACCAGGTCATCGCCTTCCCAGGCAGCCGCTCCTGTATGACCTCCGCACTCGCGTGCGAGGTGACCGGCCTGGCCAACGGCACGACGTACACCTTCACCGTCAAGGCCCTCAAGGGCGCCGGCTGGAGCCCCGCATCATCACCGTCCAACGCCGCCACCCCCACAGCCCCTGTCGCCCGAACGATCCTCATCACCGGCAGTCGGGACCCCGAAGACCGCCGGATCGTGGTCGTGAGCGGGCGCGCTAGGGGCCTGGCTGGCGAACAACTCATCCCCTGGGTGAGGGTCCCCGGCCGCGCCGACTACTCGGTCGGCAGGACACGCGCCACCGTCGAATCCGACGGCACCTTCACCTGGACCCGCAAGTCCGTCAAGCGCACCCAGGTCTATTTCACCCACGACGCCGTGACGTCCAACACCGTGACGATCGCCGCCCACGCCAGCGCGGGGTAGGGCCGGGTACGTCGAGCCGCAGGCGATCCGTGCTGGGGCCCATCCCCTCACCTGAACACGTGTTCACTTGCGGAAGGTGCCTGGCCCCGTTCGATTAGACACCTCCCATGCAGCCGAGCCTCCAGCGTGCCCTCGTGGCAGCACCCCACCTCGTCGTCGGCCTGTCCGTGACCGGAAGTGCGATGTCCGCGCCCCTGCCGCTTCAGGGGCCACCCGGACCCGCAGGGCCGCGCGGC
>JBJTJS010000241.1:0-6217 GCA_046096085.1 bacterium | reverse complement strand
GCATGGCACGCCGCGCGCGGCACATGCCGCGGCGATCCCCTCGATCTCGTCGACGACCCCGTGCGCGTACGACGGTGCCGACGCAACGACGAGCGCCACGTCGCCCTCCTCGTCGAGGGGGGCCGCGACGGCGGCGCCCGTGAGGCGCAGGGTCTCGGGGTCCACCGGGAGGACGCGGGTGCGCAAGCCCAGCAGATGGGCCGCCTTGTGGAAGGCGGGGTGCGCCGTCTCGGCGAGGAGGATCGTCGCGCCGCGATCGCGTGATGCCAGGACCGCGAGGATGCACGATTCGGTGCCGCCGCTCGTCACGGTGCCCACGGCGCCGTCGGGCGCGCGCATGAGTTCCAGGCCCCATCCCACGAGGGAGTTCTCCAGGCGCGCGACGCTGGGGAAGGCCAGGGGGTCCAGGGCGTTCAGCTCGCCGAACTCCGCCAGGGCCTCGCGCCCGGCCTGCACCGCCGCCTCGACGCCGGCGTCGTACACGTAGGCGAGGACGCGGCCGCCGTGGACGGGCGGGTCGTCCGCGCGCAGGGCCCGCAATTCCTCGCGCGCCGTCGCGGCGCTCACCCCCGGGCCGAGATCGGTCACGGCGTCCCCCTCCCTCGGCTCCTCGCTCGCCTGTCATGCCTCATGGGCGCATCCGCACGCAGTCGGGGCCGAGCTCGGCGACGCTCGTGCGTCCGAGGAGGGCCATCGTCGTGGAGAACTCCGCGCGGAGCAGGTCGAGGACGCGCTGCACCCCCGCCTCGCCCCCCGCCATCAGCCCGTAGAGGTAGGCGCGGCCCACCGCGACGGCCGTCGCGCCCAGGCTCACCGCGGCCGCGATGTCGGCTCCGCCCATGATCCCGCCGTCGACGAGGACGTCGGCCGACGCCGGCAGTGCCGCGCGCACCTCGGGCAGCAGTTCCAGCGGCAGCGGGGCGCGTTCGAGCTGCCGGCCGCCGTGCGTCGACAGGATCACCCCGTCGGCACCGTGGTCGACCACCATGAGCGCGTCGTCGACCGACTGGATGCCCTTGACCACGAGAGCCCCCGGCCACTCGGCGCGCAGCCAGTCCAGGTCGGCGATCGAGATGGTCGGGTCGAAGATGCGGTCGATGAGCTCCGCCACGGTCCCGCCGGTCGAACTCAGCGTCGCGAAGGTGAGGGGCTCGGTGGTGAGCGCGTTGAACCACCAGTGCGGGTACGCCGCCATGTTGGCGAGCGTCCGCCACGTGAGCCGCGGCGGGATCGTGAGCCCATTGCGGATGTCCCGGCGGCGGATCCCCGCGACGGGCGTGTCGACGGTCAGGACGATCGTGTCGTAGCCGGAGGACCACGCGCGCTCGACGAGCGCACCGCAGTAGTCGCGGTCGCGCACGAGGTAGAGTTGGAACCACCGGCGCAGGCCCGGGGCAGCACCGGCGAGGTCCTCGAGGGACGTCGTCCCCAGCGTGGACAGCGCGTAGGGGACGCCAGCGCGCTCCGCGGCAGCGGCCACCGCGGGCTCGCCCGCATGGTGCATGAGCCGGGTGAATCCCGTCGGCCCAAGCACGAGCGGAAGAGCGGCCGGGCGCCCGAGGATCGTCGTCGACAGGTCGCGGGAGCTCACGTCGCGCAGGACGCGCGGCCGGAACTCCACGCGCGCGAAGGATTGCCGCGCCCGGCGCAGGGCGACCTCGTCGCCCGCGGCCCCGTCGGTGTAGTCGAAGACCGCGCGGGGGACCCGTCGCCGCGCGAGGCGGCGTACGTCGGCGATGCTGCCACAGCGGTCGAGCGCGGCCTGACGGTCCAGACGGGGCACGGTGAGTCCGAGGTCGGCCTGCAGTTCCGACCAGCGCGGCATCCGCCGGCGCGTCATGGCTTCTCGTCCGGGTGCGGGGCCTCGTCGGGGTGCAGGGCCCGGCGCATGCGGGCGAACTCCACGACCTGCTCGCCGACGAGGCGCAGCGCGTCGGAATTCGCCTCGACACCGTCCTGCCCGGTGTTGACGACGACGCCGAGGGGCGTGGGCCACCCGCGCAGGGCGTGCACGATCGTGCGGAGTTGATGCAGCGTGGACACCCCCGCCTGCCAGCCCTGCGCCACCGCGATGCAGCCCACCCCGACGCCGTCGAGGTAGGGCCGGTCGCTCGGGCCGCCGTCCGGGGCGAGGCGCAGGTCCTCGATGTGGTCGAGCGCGTTCTTCACCAGCCCGCTGACGGCGCCGTGGTAGCCGGGGCTGGCGACGAGGAGACCGTGGGCCCATCGGACGCCGTCCACCAGGCGAGCGCGAGCCGGGTCGACATCGCCCGCGCGGCCGTCGTACATCGGCATGAGGAGGTCGGGGCCGGTGACAAATCGGACGTCGGCGCCAGCGGATGCCGCGCCGTCGGCGGCGATGCGCAAGGCTGCTTCGGTCGTGGAACCCGCCCGGGTGGAACCGCCGATCGCCAACACATGAATTGCCTTGGAATCCGGTCCCGCCTTCGTCGCCACAGGGGGACGCTAGCCGACCCCGCCTAGGCTCTCGACATGAGAGGACGGTTCGGCCCGCGCGCGGCCCCGGGCTTGTCGACGGGCCTGTCGAAGGGCCTCGCGACGGGCCTGTCGCTGGCCCTCGCGGCCGTCGTGCTCAGTGCCTGCAGCACCACCTCCTCGACCGAGCCCACGCCGAGCCCGTCGCTCATCGGCGGCGAGGCAGCGTGCGATGAGGCGGCGATCACGCAGGTCGTCCAGACCGACATCGACGCGAACTACCCGGGCTCGACGTTCGTGTCCCTGGACTCGTTCTCCTGCGAGGCCGGATGGGCCATCGTGCGCACCCAGATCGACGAGTCCGGCGCCACCCTGCCGGCCGTCGTCTTCCTCCGTGCGGAGGGGCAGTTCTGGGTCCCGTCCTCCATTGAGGAGATCTGCGCGAAGCCCCAGGCCGAGTCCTCGGTCCCGCAGAGCATCTACGTCGAGGCCTGCGGAGTGCAGTAGCCCCTCGCGGTCACTCCTCGGGGGGCGCCACGGTCGGCACGCGCACGCTCACGGCCCAGGCCACGCAGGCCACAACCACGAGAGCCGCGGCCACCGTCGCCCACGTGACGGTCTCCCCGAGCAGGAGCGCGGCCCACAGCAGGGTGAGGGGCGCCTGGAGCTGCTGGGTCTGCGCCCCGCGCGCGACGCCGGCGAGCGCGAGTCCGCGGTACCACGCGAAGAACGCGAAGTACATCGAGACGAGTCCCAGCATGATGAGGCCGACCCACGCGGAAGGCACGACGGGAGTGGTGACTCCACCTAGGACGGCGATGAGGATCGTCGCGGGCAGCGTCACCGGAAGCGCCAGCACGACCACCCACGAGACCACCTGCCATCCGGGCATGACGCGCGTCAGGGAGGCGCCCTCGACGTAGCACCAGGACGACGCGACGACGGCGCCCGCGATGAGCAGGTCGGCAACGAAGTCACCGCCCTCCCCTCCCCCGCGCAGGAGCGCGAAGACCACGAGCGCCGCGGTCCCCGCCGCCGCCGCCATCCAGAACTGACGAGCCACGCGCTCCCCGGTGCGCAGGACCGCGATCACGGCGGTGACGAGCGGCATGACCGCGGCGATCACGGCGGCGTGCGCGGCCGTCGTTCGCTCCAGTGCGAGGGCGATGAGGATCGGCCAGCCGAAGACGGCGCCCGCCATCGTGTAGAGGAGGGGGCGCAGTTGCGCACGCGGAGGGAAGGGCACGCGTCTCGCGGCGAGGATCACGATCGCCACGGCCGCCGCGATGACCGCTCGACCCATCGCGGTCATGAGAGGCGGGAAGCTCTGCAGGGCCAGCACGGTCCAGGGCAGGGAGAAGCTGAATCCCAGCACGCCGAGGAAGGCGAGGGCCAGGCCCTTCGAGCGCTCGCGCTGCCCGGCCGCGGTCGTGCTCACAGCGGCACCCTATGGCCTGCGAGTACCGTCGCCCCATGCCTGCCGGGCGCGCCGTCCTCGATCTCAACGCGGACCTCGGCGAGCGCGACGACGATGACGCGGCGGCCGACGCGGACCTCATCGCGGTGATCTCGAGCGCGAACGTCGCCTGCGGCGGGCACGCGGGCTCCGAGATCACGATGCTGCAGGTGTGCCGCATGGCGTTCGACCACGGCGTCGCGATCGGGGCCCAGGTGTCGTACGTCGACCGCGTGGGATTCGGCCGTCGGCGGCTCGACGTACCCGCCGCCGTCCTGTCGGGTCAGGTGCGCGACCAGGTGGAGGCGCTGCGGGCCCACGCTGCGAGCGTCGGCGCGGACGTGGAGTACCTCAAGCCGCACGGCGCGCTCTACCACGCCGCCGCAGACGACCCGGCCGTCGCGGGAGCGGTGGTCGCGGGGATCGCGCGGACCGGGCTCGCCCTGCCCGTGCTCACCCGCCCCGGGGGCGCGCTCGCGGAGGCCGCCAGGGCGGCGGGCATCCCCGCCTACGCCGAGGCGTTCGCCGACCGCGGCTACGCCGCCGACGGCCGGCTGGTGTCGCGCGACCACCCGGCCGCCCTGGTCACCGATCCGCAGGAGGTGTCCGCACGGATCCGCCGGCTCGTGGATGACGGGGTCATCGTCTCGGTGGACGGGCGTCCGGTCGCGGTGCGCGCCGACAGCCTCTGCATCCACTCCGACACCCCCGGGGCCTGGGAGATCGCGCGTGCCGCGCGCGCCGCGCTGGAGTCCGCCGGCGTGGGCGTCGCCCCCTTCGCCGGACGGTCCGCATGACCGTGCACCGCCTCGGCGATCGCGCGCTCCTGCTGGAATGCGCACCCGACCTCGTCGCGGGATACCTCGCCGCCGCGCGTGATGCCGCCGAGAGCGGAGAGTGGGAGGACGTCGTCGACATCGTTGCCGCCGCCCGCACGCTGCTCGTGCGGTTCGCCAGCGACGCGGAACGACGCGTGGCGGCACTGTCGGCCCTGGTCCCCGGGGACGCGACGACCCAGCCCGATACCGGTCGCTCGGAGACGTCCGGGTCAGCGGCCCCGCTCGCCGCCCGCCACGTGGACATCGACGTGGTCTACGACGGCGCCGATCTCGACGCGGTGGCCGCGGAGACGGGCTTGTCACCGGCGCGGATCGTCGCGCTGCACTCGGGCGTTACGTACCGCGCATCCTTCTGCGGCTTCGCACCGGGCTTCGCCTACCTCACCGGGCTCGATCCGCGCCTCTCGGTGGCGCGCCGGGCGAGTCCGCGCCCCCGCGTCCCGTCGGGATCGGTGGCACTCGCCGCCGACTACACCGCGGTGTACCCGCGCGCGTCGCCCGGCGGGTGGCGGCTCATCGGACGCACGGACGCCGACCTCTTCGACCCCTGGCGCTCGCCGCCCGCGCTGATCACTCCCGGGTCGACCGTGCGATTCCATCCCGTCGACGCGCTCGCGGGCGCTCCTGAGCCGCGTCCCCCGGCGGAATACGCCGCCGCGGGCGATGCCGGCGCGGAGGTGGTGCGCGCGCAGGGCCTCGCCCTCCTGCAGGACTCCGGGCGTCCCGGCCTCGGGCTCATCGCCGTGGGCGCATCCGGCGCCTTCGATCGCGCGTCCCACCGGCTGGCGAACCGACTGCTGGGCAATGACGAGTCGGCCGCGGTCATCGAGCTGGTCGGCGGAGGGCTCTCCCTGCGCGCCCTGCGGGCGTGCGCTGTCGTCGTCACGGGAGCGGAGGGCCCGGTGTCGGTGAACGGCGCCGCCGCCGCGCGTCACGCGCCCATCCACCTGCGGACCGGCGACCTCATCGACGTCGGCATGCCGGCCTCGGGACTGCGCTCCTACATCGGCCTGCGTGGTGGCATCGCTGTCCGCCCTCTCCTCGGATCGGCTTCCACGGACACCCTGGCCGGTCTCGGCCCCGCGCGACTGGTCACCGGTGACGTCGTCTTCGCGGGCACGCCCGGGGCCGTGCCCGGCGTCGACCTCGCGCCCCGGGGCACCCACCCCGCGGAACTCCTCCTGCGTGTCATCGCCGGACCGCGGTGGGACTGGTTCGCGCCCCAGGCGCACCGCACGCTGACGGAGGCGTCGTACGCCGTGTCGCAGCACAGCGACCGCATCGGGGTGCGGCTCGACGGCCCGCCCCTGCCCCGGGAAACTCGTCGGGAGTCGGCCGAGCTGCCTCCCGAGGGGATGGTGCGCGGGGCCCTCCAGGTGCCCCCGGACGGTCGTCCGGTGCTGCTCGGGCCGGATCATCCCGTCACGGGCGGCTACCCCGTGATCGCGGCCGTCATCGACGCCGACCTCGACGCGGTGGCGCAGGC
>JBJTJS010000240.1:0-2161 GCA_046096085.1 bacterium | reverse complement strand
GGGCAGCACCGGCTTCTCGCCGAGGTAGTACTCGATGATCTTCGGCACGTACGGGTACAGCGCCTTGTCGTCGGCGACGCCGTTGCCGATCGCGTTGGCGATCGACACCGATCCCGCCCGGGCCGCGTTGAGCAGGCCCGGCACGCCGAGGAGGCTGTCGGGGCGGAAGTGCACGGGGTCGAGGAACTCGTCGTCGATGCGCCGGTAGATCACATGCACCTGGCGCGGGCCCTTCGTGGTGCGCATGAACGCGCTGCCATCGCGGCAGAAGAGATCGCGGCCCTCGACGAGTTCCACGCCCATCCGGCGGGCGAGGAACGCGTGCTCGAAGTGCGCGGAGTTGTGCACGCCCGGGGTGAGCACCACCACGGTGGGGTCGGGCACACCGCGGGGCGCAGCGGCCAGCAGCGAGGCCAGCAGCTTCTCCGGGTACTCGTTGATGGCGCGCACACGGTGGGTCGGGAAGAGTTCCGGCGCGACATGCGCGAGGGTGCGCCGGTTCTCCAGGACGTAGGAGACACCGGAGGGGTTGCGGAGGTTGTCCTCCAGCACCCGGATCGTGCCTTCCTGGTCGCGCACGAGGTCGACGCCCGCGACGTGGATGCGCACCCCGTTCGGTGGGGCGAAGCCGTGGACCGCGCGGTGGAAGTGCGCCGAGGAGGTGACCAGGGCGCGCGGCACAATGCCCTCGGCCAGGATCTGGCCGGCGTTGTAGACGTCGTCGAGGAACATCTCCAGGGCGCGGATCCGCTGGCTGACGCCCTGGTCGATAGTCCGCCACTCGTCGGCGGGGATCACCCGGGGAATCAGATCCAGCGGGAGCGGGCGCTCGTGGCCGCTGAGGGTGAACGTGATGCCCTGCGCGGTCAGGTGGCTGTCGCGCACACGGCCGCGCTCGCGCAGGCCGTCGGGCCCCAGGCCGGCCAGCGCGGCATCGAGGTGCTCCAGGCCCGGCCGCGGGCGGCCGTCATGGTCGTACATCTCGTCGTAGGCACCCTCGGTGGGCACGTATGGCGTGGTCTCGACCTGCTCGTCGGTGGTCATCAGCGGCTCCTGTCTGCGGCCACTCTCGACCCGCGCGGCAACCCCGGCCATGCCGACGAGCAACGCGAAACCAAACCGTCACATAGCGACGATCAGGTATCGCGCGTCGCCCGGTCGGCGCTTCCGCTGCGGCGAACCCGCGCGCTCGTGCCCCGCGTCGGTCTAGGGTGTGGGGCCATGAACGATCAAGGTGCGGGCGCGGTGGCCGAACGGCTGCGCTATCGGGCGCTGGTGGACGGCATCGTCGCCCAGTACCGCGCGATCCCCGCGGACGCACCTGTCCGGCTGGCGAAGAAGACGTCCAACCTGTTCCGGATCCGTTCCGGCGAGCCGGTGCGGGGCCTGGACGTCGCCGCGTTCGACGGGGTGCTTGCGGTGGATCCGCAGACGCGCACCGCCGACGTGCTCGGCATGACCACCTACGAGCACCTGGTCGACGCCACCCTCACACACGGCCTCATGCCGCTGGTGGTGCCGCAGCTGAAGACGATCACCCTCGGTGGCGCCGTGACCGGCCTGGGCATCGAGTCGACGTCGTTCAAAGATGGTCTGCCGCACGAGTCGGTGCTGGAGATGGACGTGCTCACCGGGGCTGGCGAGGTTGTCACCGCCAGGGGCGACAACGAGCACGCTGATCTCTTCTTCGGCTTCCCCAACTCCTACGGCACGTTGGGCTACGCGCTGCGCTTGCGCATCGAGCTCGCACCTGTGCGGCCCTACGTCGAACTCGAGCATGTCCGGTTAGACTCGGCCGAGGCTGCCGCCGGGGCGATCGACGAGATCGCCGCCAGCGGCGAGCACGCCGGTCGCGCGGTGGATTTCTGCGACGGCACGGTGTTCGGCCCCGACGAGGTCTACCTCACCCTCGGCCGGTGGGCCGACTCGGCGCCCTACGTCAGCGACTACACGGGCAACAGCGTCTATTACAGGTCGATCCGGGAACGCACCCGCGACTTCCTCACGGTGCGCGACTACATCTGGCGCTGGGACACGGACTGGTTCTGGTGCTCCGCCGGCCTGGGCATCCAGTCGCCCTGGGTGCGTCCGCTCGTGCCGCGGCGCTACCTGCGCTCGGACGTCTACTTCAAGGCGGTGGCGTTCGGCCGCCGCTCCGGCC
>JBJTJS010000239.1:0-14211 GCA_046096085.1 bacterium | reverse complement strand
GGCTTCGACATCAACATGATCCAGTTGCACCAGGTCCTCGGCGTGACGCTGGGGCCCGGCGGCCGCTCGGGCATCCCGCGGCGGGTCTCGGGCGAGGCCTGGGGCCGCCAGCCGCAGCCTTCCTTAATCGCCGTTCAGTAGCCGGCCGTCGTCGACGCCCGCCCCCCCCCGCAGGCCACCCGCATCACCATCGACCGCATCCGCGAGAGCTCCAACCTCGGCCCGATCAAGGTCACCGTGACCTGCACCCCCATCGGCCCACGCCCCCGCGGCGACGCCGACTATTGCCGCTGGCGCATGACCGACCGCGGCATCGTCATCGAGACCACCGGCCGCCCGGTCAAGGTCGTCGTCGTCATCCGCGCCCGCCTCAAGGACGACCCCAACACCTGGGTCACCCAACGCACCGTCATCCGCACCCAGTCCTGAGGCCCCGCCCGAAGGCCCTGTGGCCCGGCCCGAAGCCAACGACATCCCGGCGGCGGATAGCCTTTCCGGTGCCCGTAGGCGCGGCACCACGTCCGCCTGCCGAACATCGAGGAGAGACATGAGCGCACCGCAGGATTCCCACGCCGACGGCGACGCCCTCGACCTGGAGCGTCTCGGGGCCGTGGCCGCGGCAGACTGGGCCAAGGTCGACGCCATCCTGGCCGACGACTGCCAGTCCGTGCACACCGACGGCCCCCGCAACAAGGCCGCCGAGATCGACCTGCTCAAGGCCGAGGACCTCGGGACCTACTCCGTCACCGACTTCACCACCACCCGCGCCGGCGACACCCTCGTGGCTACCCACTGGCTGTCGGTGGAGGAGACCATCAACGGCTCCCGGCTGTCGACGAAGCCGGCCCCCCGCCTCACGGTGTGGCGCAGCGGCGCCGCCGGCTGGCAGATCATCGCGATCGCCAACCTCAACCCGGCCTGAGGCCCGTCCCGCCCCACGCACCGCACGCGCCCCGGTCTGTCCCGCCCAGCGGGACAGACCGGTCGCAGGTCGTCACAATTCGCAGACAGCCGAGGCCTCCACTCCCTAGCGTTTCCCTACTGGTCCCCATGACCTCACGCCTCGGAGGTGTCATGACGCTGTCCCCCGAACTGCAGACAAGCACCGACCCCCTGGAGGCTATGCTCTCCGACCCGGAGACGCGGCAGGCCCTCGCGGTGCTCGCGGCGAACGCCCCCACCCTCGCGGCCCTGTCGACCATGGCGACCGCCTTGCTGCAACGCGGGCCCGAGATCGCCGACAACGTCAATGCCCTGGTCCGCCAGTTGCGCGTCGAGGGCGCGGGGGACGAGACGAAGATCGGGGATGCCATCGGCAGCCTCTCCTCGCTCGCCCCGCTCGCGCCCGCGCTGGCCGCACGCACCGACACGATCACGAGCTTCCTCGACTCCCCGGTCCTCCAGCCCGAGGTCGTCGAGGTCGTCGGCCGCGTGGGCAATGCCGCGGTCGAGGCCGATGCCGCCACCCGCGGCAAGCAGGCGCATGTGGGCGGTGCCTTCGCGATCCTGCGCGAGCTCAAGGACCCGCAGGTCCAGGAGGGCCTGGCCTTCCTCTTCGCCTTCGCCAAGGCATTCGGCCGGCAGCAGTCCCAGGCCTGACATGCACGAGCTGTCCGTCGCGCACGCGGTTGTCTCGACCGTGGTCGAGGCACTGCCGGCCGACCCGGATACGCCCCGGGTGCTCGAGGTCCACGTGCGCATCGGCATGCTCTCAGGCGTCGTGCCCGACGCACTGTCCTACGCGTACGACGTCGCAGCGGAGGGCACGCCCCTTGCCGACGCCGCACTTCACATCGAGCGCACCCCGGTGGTGATCCACTGCCCCGGGTGCGATGCCGACGTCACCCTGCCGGGCACCACGGACTTCCGCTGCCCGTCCTGCGGCACGCCCTCGGGCGACGTGCGCGGCGGTCGCGAGCTCGAGGTGGTCCGCGTCGTGCTCGACGACTCATCGGTGGCGGTGGCCCCGTGACCCGCGTCGTCGAGCTGCGCAAGGGAGTGCTCGAGAAGAACGACCTCCGCGCCGCGGCGCTGCGCGTCGCCTTCGCCGAGTCTGGGCTCGCCGTCAGCAACTGGGTCTCCAGCCCCGGCACAGGCAAGACGGCACTGCTCGAGGCGGTCCTCGCCCGGGCGCTGGAGCGCGGCATCGCTGCGGCCGCTCTCGTCGGCGACTGCGCCACCGACAACGACGCCCGGCGGCTGGCCCGCTCCGGCGCCCCGGTGCGGCAGATCGTCACCGAGGGCATGTGCCACCTGGAGTCCGACATGGTCGGGGAGCACCTCGCCGACTGGGACCTCGCGGCGCTGGACCTGCTCGTCATCGAAAACGTCGGCAACCTCGTCTGCCCGAGCGGCTTCGACCTCGGCGAGGACACCCGCGTGGCCCTGCTCTCGGTCACCGAGGGCGAGGACAAGCCCCTGAAGTACCCCCAGATCTTCCACTCCGCTGATGTCGTCCTCATCACGAAGACCGACATCGCCGAGGCGGTGGAGTGGGATGCCGGCGCCGCGTATGACGCGCTGCGCTCGGTCAACCCGGCAGCACCCATCGTCGAGACGTCGTCCCGGACCGGCCGAGGCGTCGACTCGCTGCTCGACCAGCTCCTGTCATCGGTACCCGCCGATGGCAGCCGTCTCACACCACAGGAGGCATAGTGGCATCCGTACTCTGGTTCCAGGGGGGTGCCTGCAGCGGCAACACGATGTCGTTCATCAACGCTGCAGAGCCATCAGTCGTCGATCTTATCGTTGACTTCGGCCTGGAGGTCATCTACCACCCCACGCTCTCCATGGAGCTCGGGAAGGCTGCCCAGGACATCTTCTGGTCCTACGCCAAGGGCGAGAAGGAATGCGACATCTTCGTGTTCGAGGGCACCGTCATGGAGGGCCCGAACGGCACGGGTCGCTACGACATGTTCGCCGAACGGCCCATGAAGGACTGGGTCGCCGACCTGGCCCCCAAGGCCGGCGTCGTGGTCGCCATCGGCGACTGCGCCTCCTGGGGAGGCCTCCCGGCGGTCCCGCCGAACCCGACCGACAGCCGCGGCATGCAGTTCGACCGCGGCGGCAAGAAGGGCGGATTCCTCGGCCCCGACTTCGTCAGCCGCCTGGGGCTGCCGGTCATCAACATTCCCGGCTGCCCCGCGCACCCGGACTGGATCAGCCAGATCATCGTGGCCCTGGCCGCCGGTCGCGCCAAGGACATCGACCTCGATGAGCTGCATCGCCCCCGCACGTTCTTCACGACGTTTACGCAGACCGGGTGCACTCGCGTGCAGTTCTACAACTACAAGCAGGATCCCAAGAGCTTCGGCCAGGGGATGCGCACGGGCTGCCTGTTCTACGAGTTCGGCTGCCGCGGGCCCATGACCCACTCCCCCTGCAACCGCATCCTGTGGAACCGGCAGTCGTCCAAGACGCGCGCCGGCCATCCCTGCACCGGCTGCACCGAGCCCGGCTACCCGTTCGGGGACCTCGAGCTCGGCACCGTGTTCAAGACCCAGAAGGTCGCCGGCGTCATCCCCAAGGACGAGCCGACCGGCATGGACCCCGCCTCCTACATGGCCTTGGCCGGTCTGTCGCGCGCCGTCGCGCCGCAGTGGTCCAAGGAAGACATGTTCGTCGTCTGATCCCCCACCCGAGCGAAAACAGGAGAAACCGAATGTCAGTCATGGACCTGAATGTCAGCCCGCTCGGGCAGGTCGAGGGCGACCTCGATGTGCGGGTGACCATCACCGACGGCGTCGTCACCGACGCCTGGACCACCGCCGCGATGTTCCGCGGCTTCGAGATCATCCTCAAGGGCAAGGATCCGCAGGCGGGGCTCATCATGACCCCGCGCATCTGCGGCATCTGCGGTGGCAGCCACCTCTACAAGGCCTGCTACGCCCTCGACACGGCATGGGCGACCTACGTCCCGCCGAATGCCACCCGGGTGCGCAATATCGCGCAGGCCTGCGAGACGCTCCAGAGCATCCCGCGCTGGTTCTACGCGATCATGGGCCCGGACCTCACGGCGGCGCAGTACGCCAATGCGCCCTCCTACGAGGAGGCCAGCCGCCGGTTCGCGCCGTACGTCGGCACGGCGTACCAGAAGGGCGTGACGATGTCACAGCTCCCGGTGGAGATCTACGCGATCTTCGGCGGGCAGTGGCCGCACTCGTCCTTCATGATCCCCGGCGGCGTCATGGGCGCTCCGACCCTGTCGGACGTCACGCGGTCGATCTCGATCCTGGAGCACTGGGGCCGCGAGTGGCTCGAGACCGAGTGGCTGGGCTGCTCGGTGGATCGCTGGCTCGAGAACAAGAACTGGGATGACGTCCTCGCCTGGATGGACGAGAACGAGTCGCAGCACAACAGCGACTGCGCGTTCTTCCTGCGCTGGTCGATGGAGATCGGACTCGACAAGTACGGCGTCGGCTACGGCAACTACCTGGCCACCGGCACCTTCCTTGATCCCGACCTCTACACGCATCCCACCGTCGAGGGCCGCAATGCGGCGCTGCAGAACCGCTCGGGCATCTACGCCAACGGGCAGTTCTTCGACTTCGACCAGGCCCGCGTCACCGAGGACATCACGCACTCCTTCTTCAAGGGCACCGGCTCCCGGCACCCCTGGGAGGGCGTGACCGACCCCATCGACCCGTCCGACGGCCCCGCCCAGCAGAAGTACTCCTGGGCGAAGTCCCCGCGGTACGACGTCCCCGGGATGGGCTACGTCCCCCTCGAGGCCGGACCGCTCGCCCGGCAGATGATCTGCGCCAAGCCGGATGCCGGACCGCACCAGGACTACGACCCCTTCATCAAGAACGTGATCGATCAGATCGGCCCGAGCGTGATGACCCGGGTCCTGGCGCGCATGCACGAGGCTCCGAAGTACTTCAAGAAGGTCCAGACGTGGCTCAACGAGCTCGACCTGCACGCCGACTTCTACGCGAAGCCGGCGGAGCCGCAGGAGGGCAAGGGCTTCGGCTCCACCGAGGCCGCCCGCGGCTCGCTCAGCGACTGGATCGTCATCGAGAAGGGCAAGATCGCCAACTACCAGGTGGTCACCCCGACCGCGTGGAACATCGGCCCGCGTGACGGCGAGAACGCCGTCGGGCCCATGGAGAAGTCCTTCATCGGAACCCCGATCGAGAACCCCGACTTCCCGGTGGAACTCGGCCAGGTCGCGCACAGCTACGACTCCTGCCTGGTCTGCACGGTCCACGCCTACGACGGCAAGACCGGCCGCCAGCTGGCGCAGTTCCGAATGGGCGGCGGCTGACAGTCAGCACGACCTCGCAACGACCGGAACCCCGGTGCTCATGCACCGGGGTTCCGGTACGAAGGGACCGATGTACACCCCCACGCCGACGGACACGCTCGTGGTCGGCTGCGGCAACCTCCTCCGCGGGGACGACGCGGCCGGCCCGGTCCTCGTGCGCCTGCTCGCCGAGGAGGGCACTCCCCCCGGAGTGCGCCTCATCGACGGCGGGACCGCGGGCATGGACGTGGCATTCGCGAGGCGCGGCTGCCGGCGCGTCGTCGTCGTGGACGCCTCGGCCGTGGGAGTGGAGTCCGGCACCGTCCACCGGGTGCCCGGCTCAGAACTCGCCGACCTGCGCCCGCCGGAGGGCAACCTGCACCGCTTCCGCTGGGACCAGGCGCTCGGGTTCGCGCAGTGGCTTCTCAAGGACGAGTACCCCGAGGACGTCACGGTATGGCTGATCGAGGGCGAGAGTTTCGAGATCGGAGCGCCCCTCAGTCCCGCCGTGCAAGCATCGGTGGAGAGGGTGGCTCGCGACATCCTCGAGGAACTGGCCGGAGCGGAGGCAGGTGAGTGACCGTGGCCGAGTGGACGGCGCCGGACTGGTCCCCTCCGGAGTTCCCCTACGTCGAGGAGGCCCTGTCGGCAGACGCGGTCGTCGTCGTGGAGCGCGGGCGCTGGATCGTCTACCTGGACGTGGTCCTCGCCTCCGGTGCGGTGCGACATAAGGTCGGGGACTATCCCCGGCAGAGCCAGGCCGAGCAGGCAGGGCGCATCATCGAGAGGAATGCGCGGCGGTTCATCCGCCGCTGACGGAGGTCATGTGATCGCGCGACCGCAGCCCCTGGGGGTCCTCCCCTGGCCCGCCGGCATGCTCGTCCTGCCGTCGGCCGACGCTGCCGACGAGGCCCTGCGCGCCACTCTCACGCGCGGGATCACGCCGGACGCGTGGCTCGTCCACTGGGAGTTCGTCCGCCTGGCCCTGGCGGACTCGCCCGCGGCAGCCGCGGACCGCATCTCCGGCGACGACGACGCGGCCCGCTACAACCGCGCGGTGCTCATCGGCGGTGACGGCGCCTGGTCGGACTTCACGCCGTCCGATCTCGACCTGCAGGTCCTGGCCGGGGTCGCGGCGTACAGCGTCGGCGTCACCCAGTCCCCACCCGATCCGGGGAGCGCCAGCGGGGAGGTGCGCGCCGTCGCGTACTCCGCCGTCGCCTCGCACGCCCTCGAGAACGCCGATCCCGCGACGGCCGTGAACGCGCTGCGAGAAGGCGCCGCGGCCGCGCGCGACGGCGGCTCGATGATCCTCGGCGCCTCCCTGCTCGCCACCGCCGCCGAGCTCCAGCGCGAGCGCCTCGGCGACCCGGCCGCCGCGGTGGCCGACGTCGACGCCGCCCTGCGGCTCATCCCCCGGCAGGTGCCCGACGAGGATCGGTTCTACCCGCCGCCGGAACTGTGGGGGGAGCTCCACGTGACCCGGGCACTCGCGCGCCAGGAGATGGCCACGCGCAACCCCGGCCTCCTCCTCGCGGTGACCCAGGACCTCACCGAGGCGCTCAAGGTCTTCTCCGAGGAGGACTTCCCCGAGCAGTTTGCCGCGTGCAACTCCCACCTCGCCCTCGCCTACCTCGTGATGCCGATGTCGACCGAGGGTGATCGCCTGCGCGTGGGCGTCGCCGTGACGTCCCTGCGCGCAGCACTGCGCGTCTACCAGCCGGACACGCACCCGGCGCTATGGGCGAGCACGCAGATGAACCTCGCGAATGCGCTGCAGTACCTCCCGAGCGTGCACCAGGAGGAGAACCTCGACGAGGCCGTGCAGCTCTACGAGCAGCTGCTGCAATACCGCACGCCGGAGAACGACCCGCTGGGGACCGCGCGCATCCTGGCGAACCAGGGCAATGCCCTCGGCCACCTCGGGGTGTTCACCGATGCCCGGGACCGGCTCGTCCGAGCACGCGCCCTCTTCGAGGAGTACGGCGACGAGCAGGGCGTGGCCACGGTCGACGAGATCGCCGCCGGGCTCGAGGATGCGGCCACTGCCGCGAGGGGAGGGGCGTGATGGAGCTCTACCTGCGCCAGCAGTTCGAACTCCTCCTTCAGGAGGCGACAGGGAACTTCACCGAGCGCATCGTCCATCGCTGCGGCGGGGAGCAGGCAGCGCTCGACCGACTGCGCGACGACCCCCAGGGGGAGGGCGTCTGGCTCGACGAGTACGTCGCCAACTTCTTCGACGAGCACCTGCTCACGGGCACCGGCGCCTCCTGCTTCGTCCTGGAGGCCCTCGAACGACGCACCGTGCCGCCGGACGACGGCGGTGCCGTGGCCGACGTCCTCCAACGACTGGCCCGGGCCGCGTTCGCCGAGGTCCTGGCCACCCAGGCCGCCCAGCTCATCCAACGCCAGATGGTCTACAGCTAAGGACACGACATGGCCGACGACACCACTCCCCCCGAGTCCTTCGAGGAGCTCGCCCAGCAGATCGACGGGCTGCGCGACCGCATCCACCACCAGGACCCCGAGGTCGCCGCACTTCTCGACGAGACGCTCGAGGCGATCACGTCGTTCAACCGCATCGGCCTGATGACGCTCATCCGCATGCTTCGTTCCGATCCGCGCGGCCAGGAGATCCTCTTCGCCGCGGTGGACGAGCCCGAGGTGATGGCGCTCCTGGTCTCGCACGGGCTCGTCAAGGCCAACCTGACCCTCGACGTGCTGCGCGCCGTCGAGCAGATCCGGCCCTATCTCGTCGCGAGCTCGGTGGAATTCGAGGTCGACCGCGTCGAAGGCGACGTCGCGTACGTCCGCTTCGCCACCGGGTGCAGCGCCCCCAGCGACAGCGTGAAGGAGGAGATCCGCGGCACCCTGCTGAGCCGGGTGACGGGGCTGCGCGCGGTCGAGGAGGTGGCGCCCCAGGCCGGAGGGGCCTTCATCGCCCTGGACACCATCCGCGTCGGGGCACCGTCGAGCTGATGCCCTCGCCGATCCTCCGGCTCGGCGCCGCGTCCCCCGGCGGCCTGCAGTTGCCGGCCGCCGTCCCGAGCGCGCGGACGATGTACGCGCCGCGCGGGGCGTGGACCGACGGCGAGCGCCTCGTCGTGTGCGACACCGGCAACCAGCGGGTTCTGATCTGGCACGCCATGCCGACGGAGGACGGCCAGCCCGCCGATGTCGTCCTGGGGCAGCGCGACTTCGTGAGCGAGGGCCCTCAGGCCAGCGGCGACGGTCCGCGGCGAGGGCTCCACCTGCCCACAGGGGTGGACGTCCTCGACGGCGACCTCGTCGTCGCCGACGGCTGGAACCACCGGATCCTCGCGTACGACGGCATTCCCGAGGAGTCCTACGCCGAGCCGCAAGCGGTTATCGGCCAGCCGGACCCGACGTCGGTCGAGCCCAACGCGGGCGGTGATCCGACGCTGTCGACCTTCTACTGGCCCTTCGGCTTCGCGGTCGTGGGCGACGCTTTCTGGGTGGCCGACACCGGCAATCGCCGCGTGCTCGGCTGGCGCGGCGGCCGCCTCCCCGAGCCCGGCCGACCCGCCGACTACCTGCTCGGCCAGGACTCCCCCGCACTTCGCGAGGACAACCGGGGCGGGGATCCCACGCCCGTGTCGTTCCGGTGGCCGCACGCCATCGCCGGCGACGACGAGACGCTCTACGTCGCCGACGCGGGCGATCACCGCGTGCTCGGCTGGTCGCCGCACCCGCGCGGCGACGACGACGCATCGCTCGTCCTCGGCCAGCCCGGCTTCGGCCCCGCGGAGGAATTCAACACGCGGCCGCAGGGGGCCTCGCGCATGCGCTTCCCCTACGGCGTGGCCACCTGCGAGGGAAGGCTGGCCGTCGCGGACACCTCCAACAACCGGATCCTCCTGTGGGACGCCCTGCCGCGCGAGGGAGCCGCGACACCGGCCAACGCGGTCCTCGGCCAGCCCGACTTCGACGCCAACGGAGAGAACCGCTGGGACGTCGTCGCGGACGACTCGATGTGCTGGCCCTACGGCATCTGCCTGGCCGGAGACCTCCTCGCGATCGCCGACAGCGGCAACAACCGGGTGATGCTGTGGACGCTCTCCTAGCGCGCGTGGCCATCCGCGTCACCGGCGTCGTGCAGGGCGTCGGCTATCGCCCCTTCGCCTACGCCAAGGCCACCGACCTCGGACTCACCGGCTTCGTCGGCAACGACGCCGCCGGGGTCTTCGCGGAGGCGCAGGGCGAGCCGCAGGCCCTTGCTTGCTTCGTCGCGGCCCTGCGCGAGGGGCCGCCGCTTGCCCGCGTCGACGATGTCGCCTGCGAGGACATCGCGGTCAGCGCGGGCGAGGGGGACGACGCCTTCCGCATCGTTGAGAGCGCGCAGAGCAGTGGGCGCACCACCATTCCCCCCGACACAGCGGCCTGCGCCGACTGCCTCGCCGAGGTGCGCGATCCCGCGGACCGCCGCTACCGCTACCCCTTCACCGCGTGCACGCACTGCGGCCCCCGATACACGCTCGTCACCGGCCTGCCCTACGACCGGCCGTTCACCACGATGGCGGCGTTCCCCCTGTGCCCGCGGTGCCAGCGGGAGTACGACGATCCGCGCGACCGGCGCTTCCACGCGCAGCCGACGGCCTGCCCGGAGTGCGGTCCCCGGCTGGCCTTCCGCCGCGTCGGAGAGACCGGTGCCGAGTCCTGCGACGACGAGGCGCTGGCGGACGCGCTCTCGGTCCTCGAGTCCGGGGGGATCGTCGCCGTCAAGGGCGTCGGCGGCTACCACCTCGCCTGCGATGCGCGCAGCGCCGCCGCCGTCGACCGCCTGCGCGCCCGCAAGCAGCGCGGTGCGAAGCCGTTCGCCGTCATGGCGCGCGACTCAGGCACCGCCCGGCTCCTCATCGCCCTCGATGGGCCCGGCGAGTCGCTGCTGGCCTCCCATGAAGCGCCCATCGTGCTCGCCGATGCGCTGGACGAGGAGATGCGAGCGGCCGTCGCGCCCGGGCAGGGGCGCATCGGCGTGATGCTGCCCTATACGCCACTGCACCACCTGATGTTCTCCCCGCACCCGGCGCGCGAGGGGGGCTGGCTCCCCGATGCCCTCGTGATGACGAGCGGCAACCTCGCGGATGAGCCGATCTGCATCGATCCGGTCGAGGCCGAGGATCGGCTCAGCGGGATCGCCGATGCGTTCCTCCACCACGACCGGCCGATCCACGTGTCCTGCGACGACTCGGTGGTCGCGGAAGACGGTCAGCCGGTACGCCGCAGCCGGGGCTACGCGCCGCTGCCGCTGCGCCTGCCCGTCGACGCCCCGCCCCTGCTCGCCGTGGGGGGAGAGCTCAAGACGACGCTGTGCGTCGCATCGGGCGCTCAGGCCTGGATGAGCCAGCACATCGGCGACACCGCCAACCTCGAGACCCTCGCGCTGCTCGATCGCACGTCGACGACCCTCGGTGACCTGGTGCGGGTGACGCCGGAGGTCGTGGCCGCCGACATGCACCCCGGCTACCTGTCGCGGCGCTGGGCCGAGGAGCGCGCGCGCGACTCCGGTGCCGAGCTCGTCCTCGTCCAGCACCACCATGCCCACGTGGCCTCGCTCATGGCCGAGCATGGCGTGCCAGCCGATGAGCCGGTGATCGGCTTCGCGTTCGACGGCACCGGATACGGGCTCGACGGCACCATCTGGGGTGGGGAGATCCTGCTGACGACGTACGCGCGGGCCGAGCGCCTGGGGCACCTGCGCGCGGTGCCCCTGCCGGGCGGCGATGCCGCCATCCGCCATCCCTCCCGGACCGCGCTGGCGCACCTGCACGCCGCGGGCATCACCTGGGACGACGACCTGCCGCCGCTCGCGGCGAGCGACCCGACCGAGCGTCGCGTGATCGCCCGCATGCTCATGACCGGGACCGGATGCACGCCGACGACGAGCATGGGACGGCTCTTCGATGCCCTCGCCAGCCTCTGGGGCGTGCGCCACGCCGTCGACTACGAGGGCCAGGCCGCTATCGAATGGGAGGCGCTGGCAGCGCGGGCGGGAGCCTCCCCCGGACCCGCGCTGGGCGCCGTTGCCATCGATGCGTCCTCGTGGGATGCATCCTCGGGGGATGCATCCTCGGGGATCGTGCTGGATCCCGGGCCGCTTCTGCGCGGGTCCGTCGCCGCCCTTCGGGAGGGGCTCCCCGCCGCCCAGGCCGCCCGGGCCTTCCACGAGGCCGTCGCCGACGCCGTGGCCGAGGCGGCCGCCCTGGCCCGGGAGCGCACCGGCGCCGGGCTGGTCGGACTGACCGGAGGAGTATTCGCAAACCGGCTGCTCGAGGCCCTGTGCCGGGGGAGACTAGGGGGACTCGGGATGACAGTCCTGACCCATCGTGCGGTCCCGCCCCATGACGGCGGCCTCGCGCTGGGCCAGGCAGCGGTAGCCGCAGCGGCTGCCTGACGACGAGAGGAGCAGGCGATGTGCCTGGGAGTGCCCGGACGCGTGGAAGACGTGTGGGAGGCCGACGGCACCCGCATGGCGACCGTCGACTTCGGGGGGGTTCGCAAGGAGGTGTGCCTCGCGTACGTCCCGCAGGTCGACATCGGCGACTACACCATCGTGCACGTCGGCTTCGCGCTCACGAAACTCGATGAGGCCTCGGCCCTGGAGACCCTGGAGCTCTTCAAGAGCGTCGGTCTCCTCGAGGAGGAGTTCGGGCCCACGGAGGGCGTGTCGCCGTGAAGTACCTCGACGAGTTCTCCGATCCCGAGCTCGCCCACACCCTGCTCGACGAGATCGAGCGGACCGTCACGCGCCCGTGGGCGATCATGGAGGTCTGCGGGGGCCAGACCCACACCATCATCCGCAACGGCATCGACCAGCTGCTCCCCGACGATGTCACGCTGATCCACGGCCCCGGCTGCCCGGTCTGCGTCACCCCGCTGGAGACCATCGACCGCGCGCTTGCGATCGCTGCCATGCCCGACGTGATCTTCTGCTCCTTCGGCGACATGCTGCGCGTGCCCGGCTCCGACCGCGACCTCTTCCGCGTCAAGAGCGAGGGGGGCGACGTCCGAGTCGTCTACTCGCCGCTGGACGCCGTGCGCCTCGCCCAGGCCAATCCCGACAAGCAGGTGGTGTTCTTCGGCATCGGCTTCGAGACCACGGCTCCGGCCAACGCGATGACCGTCCAGATGGCGCATCGGCTGGGCATCCCCAACTTCTCCCTGCTCGTCTCGCACGTGCTGGTTCCCCCGGCCATCACGGCGCTCATGGAGTCGCCCACGCGCCGGGTCCAGGGCTTCCTCGCCGCCGGGCACGTGTGCACAGTCATGGGGATGTCGGAGTACGAGCCCCTGGTCGAGAAGTACCGCGTGCCCATCGTCGTCACCGGCTTCGAGCCCCTCGACGTCCTGGAGGGCATCCGCCGCACCCTGCTGCAGCTCGAGGAGGGCCGCGCCGACCTCGAGAATGCCTACCCCCGGGCGGTGTCGCCCGAGGGCAACCCGGTGGCCCAGGCCGTCGTCCACGACGTCTTCGAGGCGTGCGACCGGCAGTGGCGCGGGATCGGGATGATCCCGCAATCGGGGTGGCGGCTGTCGCCGCAGTACGCGGACTACGACGCCGAGTTGCGCTTCGACGTCACCGGCATCACGACGCAGGAGTCCACCGCGTGCCGCTCAGGCGAGGTGCTGCAGGGGCTCATCACGCCCCCGGAGTGCGAGGCCTTCGGCACCCTGTGCACGCCGCGGGCACCGCTCGGCGCGCCCATGGTGTCGAGCGAGGGCGCGTGCGCGGCGTACTACCAGTTCCGGCGGCTCGAGTCCGCGGTGCCGGCCACGTGAGCGACGCCCACCCCGACCTCGAGAACTGGTCCTGCCCGCTTCCCCTGCGCGATCACCCCGCGATCGTGCTCGGCCACGGCGGCGGCGGAACGCTCTCGGCCGAACTCGTCGAGCACCTCTTCCTACCCGCGTACGCCGACCCCGGGGGCGTCCTGCAGCAGCTCGGCGACGCCGCCATCGTGGCGGCGGGCGGGGTCCGCCTGGCAATGAGCACGGACTCCTATGTCGTGCGGCCGCGATTCTTCCCCGGGGGCAACATCGGCGACCTCGCCGTCAACGGGACCGTGAACGATCTCGCGGTGAGCGGCGCGACCCCGCTCTACCTCACCGTCGGCATGGTGCTCGAGGAGGGCCTGCCCCGGGAGGAGTTGAACTCCATCGCCGCCACGATGGGCTCTGCCGCGCGCGCTGCTGGTGTCTCCATCGTCACCGGCGACTCCAAGGTCGTGGACTCCGGCCATGGTGACGGGCTCTACGTCAACACCGCAGGCGTGGGCATCGTGCCCGACGGCGTCGACCTCGGCCCCCACCGCGTGACACCCGGCGACGCGATCTTGGTCTCCGGGCCGATCGGGCTGCACGGCATCGCGGTGATGAGCGTGCGCGAGGGCCTGGAGTGCGGATCCGACATCGTCACCGACTCGGCTCCACTCAACGGCATCATCGCAGCGCTGCTCGCGAGCGGGGTCGACGTCCACATGATGCGCGACCCCACGCGCGGGGGCGTGGCAGCGTCGCTGACCGAGATCGCCCGTTCGTCCAAGACCGGCGTGGAGATCGTCGAGCGCGACGTCCCGGTGCCGGATGATGTGCGAGCCGCCTGCGGCTTCCTCGGCCTCGACCCGCTCTACGTCGCCAACGAGGGCCGCTTCATCGCCTTTGTGGCGGCGGACGACGCCGACCGGGCGCTCGACGTCCTGCACGCGCATCCGCTCGGGGCCGGGGCGACGAGGATCGGCCGCTCCACCGAGGAGCACCCGGGCGTGGTGGTGGCCCGCACCGGCATCGGGGGCACGCGCGTGGTCGACCTGCCGCTCGCCGAGCAACTGCCCCGCATCTGCTGACGCTCGCGTCAATAGCTGAAGGGCCACGCCTTGAAGTAGTTCCGCAATCGCAGCCACAGGCCGTAGAGGCCCCGGGGCTCGAGGATGAGGAACAAGATGATG
>JBJTJS010000238.1:0-3324 GCA_046096085.1 bacterium | reverse complement strand
GGTTTGGGCGACACCAGCCGCACTCAACCTCAGGAAGTGGGGCTGCGGGGCTGTGGATGACGCCGGCGGTGGGGGCGCCGGCGCGGCTAGCGTCCGTGTCCCATGGACTCCTCGTCGCTGCCACGGCACCCCGACTGGACGGCACTGCGCCGCCGCGTGATGCGCCACCGGCGCCCCCTGGCCGCCGCGCTCGCCGGCCTGGCGGTCCTGTGCCTGGTCCCGGTGCTCGCCCCCGCGTCGCCGCCGTTGCAGGACGTGGTGGTGGCCGCCGGTGACGTGCCCGGCGGGGCCGTCCTCGACAGGACGGACGTGGAGGTGCGCTCCTTTCCCGTCCCCTTCGCGCCACCGGGCGCGTTCACGAGCGTCGACGACGTGGTCGGCCGGATGACCGGGTCGGCTCTCGACACCGGCGAGGCCGTGACGGCCACGCGACTGGTGAGTCCCGCACTGACCGCGGGGGCCGTCTCCGCGGACGGCTCCTCCTACGCCGTGCCCGTCCGGCTGGAGGACCGCGAGGTGGCAGGACTGCTCGAGGCCGGGGTCCGGATCGACATCATCCGCTCGCGCCGCGCGGGCGGCCAGGCCGTCCTCGCCGAGGGTGTCCGCGTCATCACCGTCCCCCGCAGCGCGCCGGACGGTGCCTTCGGGGGACCGCGCGTCGCCGGTACCCTCGTCCTCGTCGAGGCCGACCGCGCGACCGCGGTGCGCCTCGCCTCGTCAGGCAACGAGGACCTCTACGCGATCCTGAGGTAGCGCTCGGCAGGGGAAGCCCACCAGGAAAGGGACCGGCATGATCAAGGGATTCCGGGAGTTCGTCTTCCGCGGCAACGTCATCGACCTCGCCGTCGCCGTGGCCGTCGGCACCGCGCTCGCGGCGCTCGTCGCGGCCGTGACCAAGGCGCTCATCGAGCCGATCGTCGGCTGGATCCTCAGCCTGCTCGGCGGGAGCGACGGCACCATCGGGGGCACGCTCACCCTGGCCCCCGGCTATGAGATCAACTTCGCCCTCCTCATCGGCGCGGTCATCACCTTCTTCGTCACCCTCGCCGCGCTGTACTTCTTCTTCGTGCTGCCCATGAACAAGTACCGCGCGATGACCGGGCAGGGCGAGGTCGACACCCGCCCGCCGGACGTGCAACTGCTCGAGGAGATCCGCGACCTGCTGCGCGAGCAGCAGGCGAAGGGCGGCCCCACCCCCTAGGTGCCCGTGGGGGGTAAGCCGCCCACGCAGCGCACCGGCGTCAACGCCGTGGCCCACGATGTCGCCTTGTCGACCGGCGAGGGACCTCGACCAGCGAGGGACGTCGACCATCGAGGGACGAGGAGGCGCCGAGGTGCAGGGAGCAGGGTCCCATCGGGTGATCCGCCCAGGCCGGCTCGACGAGGCGGTGGCCGCCCGTCAGGAGGCCCCCCTCGCGCGCATCGTCGGCGGGGGCACGCTCGTCGTCGCCGAGAGGTCCCTCGGCATAGCGGACCCGCCGGCGTACCTCCTCCTCTCCTCGGTCGCGGGCCTCGATGCCCTCGACCGGGACGAGCAGGGCTGGCGGATCGGCTCCATGGTCCGGCTGAGCGACCTGGCCGAGCGGACGGGACAGCCCGACGGGGACCCCATGCTCGCGCGCGCGCTGCGCTCGCTCGCGACACCGCAGATCCGCAACCAGGCCACCGTGGGGGGGAACATCGCCGAGGGGCGTCCCGCCCACACGCTCGGCCCCTGCCTCGTCGCCCTCGGAGCCACGGTCGCCGTTGCCGGCCCGGCCGGGACGACGGAGCACCCGATCGCGCGGTTCCTCGCCGCGGGCGCGGCCGACGACGAAGTCGTCGTCGGCGTCACGGTGCCCAGCCACGCCGGTTTCGCGCGCTACGCCCGCGTGGCGCCTCGCAACGGCCCCGGGTACGCGACCGCGAGCATCGCGATCGCCATCGACGGTGCAGCCCGCAGCGTCCGCACCGGGCTCGGCGGGGTGGGGCGCACGACCCTCTCCGCCGACGTGGCCGATGCCTACCTGGTCTCGGTGATCGACTGGGATGCCGCCACGGTGCCCGGGGGGACGGCGGAGGAGTACGGCCGCCTCCTGGCCCAGGGCTGCGACCCCGTGACCGACGAGCGGGGGAGCGCGGAGTACCGGCGTCATGCCGTGCGGGTCATGGGCCGACGGCTCGTGGAGGACTGGGCAGAGGAGGCACAGCGTGGACGATGAGCGCATCGATCTCACCCTCGAGGTCAACGGCACGACACGGCACGTGGCAGGGGCGTGGTACTTCGCATCCCTGCTCTCGGTGCTGCGCGATCGGATCGGCCTCACCGGCACCAAGCAGGCGTGCGAGACCGGATCGTGCGGCGCGTGCACCGTCCTGCTCGACGGCCGGCCGGTGAACTCCTGCGTCATCCTCGCGGCCGACGTCAGCGGGAGCGTCACCACCATCGAGGGCTACTCCCCCGCCGACGGCTCGCTCACTCCGCTCCAGGAGGCGCTCATCACGGCCGGGGACGTCCAGTGCGGCTACTGCATGCCCGGGATCGTGCTCGCCGCCTCCGCCTTCGTGGCCGACCACCCCAACGCCACGGAGGACGAGGTGCGCGAAGGCATGTGCGGCAACCTGTGCCGCTGCACCGCGTACACGGGGATCATCGCGGGGATCCAGGAGGCGAGTCGGCGATGAGTGTCGACGCATGGCGCACCGACCCGTCGGCCATCGGCATCGGCACGCCCCGTCGCCGGCCCGAGGCAGCCGCGAAGGTCCGCGGCGACTTCGAGTACGCCCCCGACGTTGTCGAGGACGGGATGCTCTGGGGGGCGACACTGCGGTCTCCGCACGCCCACGCGCGAATCGTGCGCGTCGACCTTAACGCCGCCAAGGCCATGCCCGGCGTCCCCGCCGGGCTCGGCGGCTGGGACGTGCCCGACAATCGCTACGGCGCGATCGACCGCGACACCCCGGTGCTCGCCGACGAGACCGTCAACTACGTGGGCGAGCCCGTTGCCATCGTGGCCGCCGAGGACCCCGAGATCGCCCGTCGCGCCCTCGCCGCCATCGTGGTCGAGTACGAGGTCCTGGACCCACTGGTCGACATGATGCGGGCCTTGGACGAAGGCCACGTGTACCGCCACGTGGACTACACCCACGGCGATCCCGCCGTGACGGGCGACGTGCAGGTCGAGGGCGTCTACGCGACGCCGAGGCAGGACCACTCCTACCTCGGACTCGACGGCGGCGTCGCCAAGCCCGACGGGCGCGGGGGAGTCGTCATCACCGGCGCCACCCAGTGGGTGCACAGCGACCGTGCCCAGGTCGCCGCTGCCCTGGGGCTTCCCCCGGAGC
>JBJTJS010000237.1:0-11558 GCA_046096085.1 bacterium | reverse complement strand
AGCCAGCCCAGCTGACCGAGGAGTAGTCCTGCGGCGCCGGGCCCCTCTGGCATGCCTTGAGACTAGCGAGGGCGTGAGCCTCGTCAGTGGCTGTGCCCGTGATGGCCGTGTCCGTGGCCGTGCGCCTGCTCGGGCTCCTCCTCCTTCTTCTCCACCACGAGGACCTCGGTGGTGAGGAGCATGCCCGCGATGGACGCGGCGTTCTGCAGGGCCGAGCGGGTGACCTTGACCGGGTCGATGATGCCGGCCGCGATGAGGTCCTCGTACTGCCCGGTGGCGGCGTTGAGGCCCTGGCCGACGGGGAGCTCGGAGACCTTGTTCACGACGACGTAGCCCTGGTCGCCGGCGTTCTCGGCGATCCAGCGCAGCGGCTCGGACGTGGCCTTCTGCACGATGACGACGCCCGGGGCCTCGTCGCCGGACAGGCCCAGGCCGCCGTCGAGGACGGTGCTCGCGTGCACGAGGGCGCTGCCGCCGCCGGAGACGATGCCCTCCTCGATCGCTGCGCGGGTGGCCGAGACGGCATCCTCGACGAGGTGCTTCTTCTCCTTGAGCACCACCTCGGTGTGGGCGCCGAACTTGATGACCACGACACCGCCGCACAACTTCGCGAGGCGCTCCTGGAGCTTCTCGCGATCCCAGTCGGAGTCGGTGCGCTCGATCTCCTGGCGCAGCTGCGCGATGCGGTCGGCGACCGCCTCCTTGGCGCCGCCGCCGTCGACGATGGTGGTGTCGTCCTTGGTCACCACGACGCGACGGGCATGCCCGAGCACCTCCAGGCCGACCTGGTCGAGCTTGAGACCGACCTCCGGGGACACGACCTGCCCGCCGGTGAGGACCGCGATGTCCTGCAGGATCGCCTTGCGGCGATCTCCGAAGGCCGGGGCCTTGACGGCGCACGAGGCGAACGTGCCGCGGATGCGGTTGACGACGAGGGTGGACAGCGCCTCGCCGTCGACGTCCTCGGCGATGATGAGAAGGGGCTTGCCCGTCTGGGCGACCTTCTCCAGGACGGGCAGGAGCTCGGAGACCGACGACACCTTGCCCTGGCAGAGCAGGATGTTGGCGTCCTCCAGGACGGCCTCCATGCGCTCGGCATCGGTGACGAAGTACGGCGAGATGTAGCCCTTGTCGAACTGCATGCCCTCGGTGAACTCCAGGCCCATCTCCGCGACGCTGGACTCCTCGACGGAGATGACGCCGTCCTTGCCGACCTTGTCGAAGGCATCGGCGATGAGCTCGCCGACCTCGGGGTCCTGCGACGAGATGGTGGCGACCTGGGCGATCTCGTCACGGCCGGCAACCTCGCGGGCCGAGCCGATGAGCTGGTCGTTGACGGCGCCCACGGCGCGGTCGATGCCGCGCTTCAGGGCCAGCGGGTTCGCTCCCGCGGCCACCTGGCGGAGGCCCTCCTTGACCATCGCCTGCGCGAGAACGGTCGCCGTCGTGGTGCCGTCGCCGGCGATGTCGTTGGTCTTGGTCGCGACCTCCTTGACGAGCTGGGCTCCGAGGTTCTCGTACGGGTCCTCGAGCTCCACCTCGCGGGCGATGGTGACGCCGTCGTTGGTGATCGTGGGCGATCCCCACTTCTTGTCGATGACGACGTTGCGGCCTCGCGGGCCGAGGGTCACCTTGACGGTGTCGGCCAGGGTGTTGACGCCGCGCTCGAGGCTGCGACGCGCGGCTTCGTCGAACTCAATGATCTTCGCCATGGTCCTTCTCTGATCCTCTTCTCGGCCTTGAGCGGGAGATTGCTCCAGGCATCCCGGCTGCGGGACGCTGGGAAAGTCGTGGTGTCCGACGCCAGCGCCGGGCCGCGTGGGCCCGGCGCCTGAGCGTCGAACGGGGAAGTACTACTTCTCGATGACGGCGAGAACGTCGCGCGCCGAGAGGATGAGGTACTCCTCGTTGTTGTACTTGACCTCGGTGCCGCCGTACTTCGAGTAGATGACGACGTCACCGGTCTTGATGTCGAGCGGGATCCGCTTCTCTCCGTCCTCGTCGAAGCGCCCCGGGCCGACCGCCAGGACCTTGCCCTCCTGGGGCTTCTCCTTGGCGGTGTCCGGGATGACCAGGCCTGAGGCCGTGGTCTGCTCGGCGTCGAGGGGCTGGACCAGAATGCGGTCCTCGAGCGGCTTGATGGAGACCGACACGATTTTTTCCTCCGGGTCTACGCATGGATGGCGTGATGATGGCCTGCTTGATAACGGACAGAGGGTGGTTCGTCGAGTCGCCCCGTCGTCGCGGTGCCGGCGCAACCCTGGAGGTCACCCCCCCGGCACTCCCCCCGGTCTAGCAGTCTCCGGGCGTGAGTGCCAAGTACAGAGTAGGGCCGGGGTTAGCACTCCGTCAACTCGAGTGCCAGTCCAGGGCCGCGCCATCCCCTAGGGTGCCCGTCCATGGGGACCGACCTGCCGGAGGAGCGCATCCGGCCCAGGGCCCTGGTCGGCTCCGGGGTCCTCCCCGACCGTGCCGCCACGCTGACCCTCCAGGACGCCGACCCGCTGGCCGGGGTGGCCAGCCTGCGCCGGGAGTTCCCCGAGGCGGCGCCGGCGCTGGTGGCCGAGGCCGCCAGCCAGGCACGCCTGCGCGCCGCGTCTCTGAGGACGAGCCGTTCGGCACGGGGGCCCAGGCGCGAGGCCGCGCGGGGCCTCCAGCAGGCCAGCCGGTGGGCGGTGGCGGCGTACCGAGCAGGCGAACTGCGCCGCCGGCTCGGCGCACCGGACCGGGGCGGTCCCCCGCTCGTCGCGGACCTGGGCTGCGGCCTCGGCATCGATGCGCTCGCGCTGGCCGACGCCGGCTTCCGGGTCCTCGGCCTGGAGAACGATCCCTGGACCGCCGAGGCGGCCTCGGTCAACTGCGCGGACCATCCCGGCATCCACATCGTCGAGGGCGACGCACGGGAGGCGGATCTCGAGTCCTGCGCGGCGGCATTCTGCGACCCGGCTCGCCGCGACCCCGCGGCACCCCTGCCCACCCATGGCGCAGGGCGCCCTCCCCGGGTCGGCGACCCGGGGAGATGGTCCCCGCCGTGGCCGTGGGTGGTGCAGGCGTCGCGGCGTCTCCCCACCGTGGCCAAGGCCAGCCCGGGCATCCCCGCCTCCGCGGTCCCCGCCGACGCCGAGCGGGAATGGATCGAGGTCGACGGTGACGTCGTCGAGTGCTGCGTGTGGTTCGCGCCCCTGGGCCAGGCCGGCGTCCGCCGGGCCACCCTGCTCGCCGAGCGTGGGTCCCGCACCCTGAGCGCCGGCCCCGCCGAGGACCGGCCGGGACCAGCCCCTCCGGAGCCGCCCGAGCGCCCCGACGCCTACCTCCTCGAGCCCGCCGCCGTGGTGCGCCGCGCCGCACTCGTGGAGGCGCTGGCGGAGGCGGTCCGGGCGGACGGCACCGCGGCGCGGCGCATCGGCGAGTGGCTCACCTGCCCCCGCGATCCTGCGACCGCGTGGGCGCGGACGTGGCGTGTCGCGGCACCTCTGCCCCGAGGGAGCAGGGCCCTTCGCGCGGCCCTGAGCGGGTTCGGGCCGGTCGCGTGGAAGACCGATGCCATCCGCGAGTCGGCGGACCAGGTCGGGCGGCGCGTCGGGCACCGGCCCACGCCGGACGGCCCGGCGGCCACGGTGATCATGCTCGGGGACGGATCAGCCTGGCTCGCCGAGCGCGCCCATCCCCCGGCCGACGGCGGTTGATGTCTCCCGATCGGGCATCGCGCAGGGGACCTCAGGCGGACCGGCGTGCGCCGTCCAGCAGGCGGGCGATCCGCGCGATGTCGGCGGGTCCCACCCCGCAGCATCCACCGATGAGGGCCGCCGTGCCCGCCCATGCGAGAACGTCGTCATCGGCCAGCGCGACCCCGGTGCCGCTCCAGCCCGTCGCGGGGTCCCACCCTCGCCCGCCGTTCGGATACGCGACCAGCGGGAGGTCCGTGGCACCGGACATGCGACGCAGCACGCCGGCGATGAATCCGGGTGCGGTGCAGTTGACGCCCACGGCGGCCACCGACGGGGCAGCAGCCACCGCGCGCGCGGCCGACTCGACCGGCTGGCCCGCGCAGGTGGTGGCGTCGTCCCGACAGCTCACCGTGATCCAGGCGGGCAGGCCCGGGAAGTCGGCGAGGCACTCCGCGATGGCCTCCACCTCGTCGACGTCCGGGATCGTCTCCACCGCGAGGAGGTCGGGCTCCTCCTCGGCGAGCACCTCGAGCCTCCGGCGATGGAACGCCACGAGGTCGCGATCGGCGAGGGCGTAGCGCCCGCGGTACTCGCCACCGTCGTGGGTGATGGCGCCGTAGGGCCCGACGCTGGCAGCCACCAGCGCACCGGTGTCGCTCGCCGCCTCGCGCGCCAGGCGCACGCTGGACCGCAGCGCATCGTCGGCTTCGCCCGCCGTGCGGCCCAGGGCGTTGTAGCCCTCGCGGGAGACCTGGTAGCTCGCCGTCACGAGCACGCGTGCGCCGGCGTCGGCGTAGGCGGCGTGCACGGCGCGGATCTCGTCGGGGGCGTCGCTGAGGATCCGCGCGGACCACAGCGCGCCGGAGAGGTCGTGGCCGCGTGCCTCGAGCTCCGTGGCCAGTCCGCCGTCGATGGGCTGGGGGCCGGACTCCAGCAGGGCCGCGAGCGTCGTGGACGGGATCAGATGTAGTCCTCGAGGGGGGCCGGGGAGAGCCCCTGCTCGCGCCCGAGCTCCAGGATCTTCTCCAGTCCCTGGGCAAGGTAGGGGTCGCTCCAGTGGAACAGGACGATGTCGCCGGCCGCGATGGGAGCCGAGACGTACTCGACCTCGTTGTTCTCGACGTGCATGTTCCACATGACGATCCGGTTGACGCCGCACTTCTCAGCGGCGGCCGCGACGTAGGGCTCGTTCGCGGCGGCGCCGTACGGCGGGCGCAGCATCCACGGACGGGCGCCGAATCGCTCTTCCAGCGCATCCTGGGCCGTGCAGATCTCCCATTCCACGTCGGTGGCGGAATCGGCGAACGACCCGTGCTTGACGGTGTGGTTCTGGATCGACCCGCCGTACGACGTTGCCTCCGTGAAGTAGTCGTTGCTCGAAGGCGACAGGACCGACTCGGTGAGGAACGACGTGATCGGGATCTGGTTGTCCTGGATGACCTCGAGGGCCTTCTGTGCCGGCGCCTCGTCGTAGAAGCCGTCGTCGATGGTGATGAAGAAGACCGGGTCGTCGGTCTTCACGGTGTAGAAGACCTCCACGTCGTCGGAGGCGGTGTCGGGATTGCGCTCGGACTGCCCTTCGGCCGCCTCGCTGGGCACGGTCATCCCCCCGTCCTCGGTCGGGCTGGCGCTCGGCAGCGCCATCGAGGAGGCACCCGCGTCGGCCGGGGACGAAGCAGCCGGGGACGAAGCGGCCGAGGGCGAGGCGTCAGGGGGCGAAGCGTCAGGGGGCGAAGCGTCAGGAGTGGCGGGGATCCCCGGAGCGGAGGTCGCTGCCTCAGGGCTCACGGTGGCGGCGTCGGAGGTTCCCGACGAAGGCGCGAGCGCCGCGAGGACCAGGGCGACCGCGATGAGCACGATGGGGATGCCGAGGGCTACCAGCCAGGCCGTGGAGCGTCCCCGGGGCGGCCCGGGCGCCGCGCGCCGTCCTGCCATCGTCCACCCCCGTCGCCGTGGAGTCCTGTGATCCCGCCCGGGGTCCCGGGGGGGTGCACCGCGGTGCTGCCTCACACCATACGTGGGGTCCGGCGGCGATGGCCTGCTGCGGCGCGCCCCTCGACGGTCACCCGGAGGTCACCTCACGACCTCTCCCACCGGGAGCCCGGAGTCGGCCCCGAGGCCGGGGGCGCTCGCGGGCACCGCGCGCTCCACCAGCAGCGAGCCGAGCGCCGCCACCATGGCGCCGTTGTCCGTGCACAGGCGCGGCGGGGGGATCCTCAGTCTGACCCCGGCGGCCGCGCACCTCTCCTCGGCGCGGACCCGCAGGCGGGAGTTCGCGGCGACTCCCCCGCCGATCACGAGGGTGTCGATGCCGGTGTCCCCGCAGGCCCGCACCGCCTTGCCGGTGAGGACGTCCACGACCGCCTCCTGGAACGACGCGGCCACGTCGGGGTAGGCCTCGGGCGTGCCCTGGGCGGCGAGCCATCGGACCACGGCGGTCTTGAGCCCGGAGAAGGAGAAGTCGTAGGCGTAGCGATCGCGGTCCTGCGCCGAGGCGAGCCCCCGCGGGAACGCGATGGCCGTCGGATCGCCGTCGCGGGCGAGCGCATCGATCGCCGGCCCGCCCGGGAACGGAAGGCCCAGCAGCCGGGCAACCTTGTCGAAGGCCTCGCCCGCAGCGTCGTCGAGTGGCGCCCCCCGCGAGGTGACGTCGCCGGAGAGGTCGTCCACGCGCAGCAGCGAGGTGTGGCCGCCCGAGACGAGGAGGGCGATCGCGGGCTCGGGCAGGTCGCCGTGCGCCAGCCGGTCGGCGGCCACGTGCGCGGCGAGGTGATTGACGGCGTAGAGCGGCCGATCGAGTGCGAGCGCCAGCCCCTCGGCGCCCGCGACTCCGACGAGCAGCGCGCCGGCCAGTCCCGGTCCCGCGGTGACCGCGACCGCGTCGACGTCCGCGAGCGCGACGCCCGCCTCCGCGCAGCACCGGCGCAGAGTCGGCACGAGGGCCTCGAGGTGGGCCCGGCTCGCCACCTCCGGGACGACCCCGCCGAAGCGGACGTGCTCCTCGACGCTCGTCGCCACCGCGTCGGACAGGAGTGTCGCCCCGCGGACCAGCGCAATCCCGGTCTCGTCGCACGACGTCTCGATGCCCAGCACGAGGGGACCGCTCCCGGCGTTCACGCCCCGCTCCCCGCAGCGCGGCACATGATGACGGCGTCGAGCCCTGGGCCGTAGTACGACGTCCTCCGGCTGATGGTTGCGAAGCCGTGCCGGGAGTAGAGGTCGAGGGCCCGGGCGTTGTCGTCGCGCACCTCGAGGATCGTGCGCGTGCAGCCGCGGTCCCCGGCCTCCTCGAGCAGTCGCCGAAGGAGCAGCGAGCCGAGCCCGGACCCCTCCCGGCCCGCGGCCACGGCCAGCGTCTGCACGTCGGAGTCCGGCGGCATCACCCACAGTCCGGCGTAGCCCACGATCTCCGCGTCGACATCGCCCGGATCCTCCGCCACCACGTAGTAGCGGGTGGGCTGCGCGAGCTCGCCCCAGAACTGCGCCTCGGTCCAGGCGGTGTCGCCGAAGCGATCGCGATCGATCCGCGCCGCCGGAGCGATGTCCCACCAGCGCATGGGGCGCACGCGCACGTCGCTCATCGCAGCATCCCCGCGGGCGGAACGGCGTCCGGGCGCCGCAGGTACAGCGGCAGGGCCGGCAGCAGCCAGCGATCGCCCTCGATGCGCTCCAGCAGGGCGCGAGCGCCCGGCTCGCCGGAGGAGTCCGCGTCCCCCTCCGGCACGGCGACACCCTCCGGCAGCCCCTCCCCCGCATCGAAGCGCTCCTCCACGAGGCGGGCGAGCGTGAGGGCGGACAGGTACGCGGGCTCCACGCCCTCGACGTCGCCGACGACGCGCGCTCCGGGAGGCACCTCGAAGCCCAGCGCCGGCTCGACGCGCGGGCCTGCCAGTCGCCGGCCCGAGGCGTCGTACGCCGCCCAGTTGACCTCGGCGCGGCGGGCGCGTGTCACGACCACGAGGGGACCCCCGCCGTCGGAAGCCCCGCGGGCGATGACACCGCGGGCGATGACATCGAGGCTGCAGGCACCGACCACGGGAATGCCGCGCGCCTCGGCGAACGTCACCGCGGTGGCGATCGCGACCCGCAGGCCGGTGAAGGGGCCCGGGCCGACACCGCAGGCGACCAGGTCGAGGTCGGCGGGGCGGAGACCGGCGGCGTCGAGCACCTCCCGCAGGAGGACCGGGATGGCCTCGGCGTGGCGGCGCGCGTCGATCCGGGAGGACTCGATGCCGCCGGAGGGGAGGCCGGGCCCGCTGACCGCCACGGAGCTCACGGCGGTGGAGGAGTCGAGGGCCAGGATGCGCATCGCTGCCAGCCTAGGCAACGCCGTCGCGCCTACGGATCGCCCACGCCCTCCGGGGACACGCCCTCGGGAGACACGCCCTCCGGAGACACGCCCTCGAGAGACACGCCCTGCCACCGTGCCCCGAGCCCGCGCAGCACGGCGACCCGACCCCCGCCCTCCGGTTCCTCGAGCGTGATCTCCAGGCGGCTGTCCCCAAGGTGCTCCGCGCGCCCCGCGCCCCACTCCACGACGGTGACCGCATCGGACGAGGCCAGGTCGAGGTCGTCGATCTCGGCGTCGGTGCCGACGCGGTAGAGGTCTACGTGCACCAGGCCCGGGCCGTCCGCGAGCGGAGGATGCTCGCGGGCCACCACGAAGGTCGGGCTGGTGACCGGTCCGCGCACCCCGAGCCCGGCCCCGATCCCCCGCGTCAACGTGGTCTTGCCGGCACCGAGATCCCCGGTGAGGAGGACGAGGTCGCCTGCCACGAGAAGGCCCGCGATCCGCTGGCCGAGCCGCTCGGTGGCGTCGGCGTCGGGCAGCGCGACGCTCACGACGGGCACGATCGCAGGATCAGGTCGCAGATGCGCCGGCTCACGTCGTCCGCGGCCTCGAGCGCGATCATGTGGCCGACCTCGGGGAGGATCACGAGTTCCGCGTGCGGGACGCGACGCACGATCTCGATGCTGTGGCCGGGTGGGGTGAGCAGGTCCGCCTCGCCCACCATGACGAGAAGGTCCACGTCGGAGAGGGCGTCGAGCGCCTCGGCCTTGTCGTGCTCCTCCAGGGCGGTGAGGAGATCGGCCAGCACGTCGACGGGGGTCCCGGTGATGAGGTCCGTGACCAGGCGGGTCCCCTCGGGCGGCACGGTCGAGCCGAACGCATAGGCGCGCGTGAGCATGAGACCGAGATCGGAGGTCGATCGGCGGGCGTGGTCCACCAGGGTTGCCACGGGCCCCCCGGAGACCACGGCCGTGCCGATCGACGGTGCGACGCGGTGCGCGAGGCGCGCCACCGGCCACGGCAGGCCGAGGTCGACGTCGGCGATGCCGCCCGAAGACGTGGCCAGCAGCGCCACTCCGCGCACGACTGCGCCGAAGAGCTCGGGACGCTCGGCGGCGAGCGCCATGATCGTCATCCCGCCCATCGAGTGGCCGACGAGGACCACGGGGCCATCGGGGGCCACCGCGTCGAGCACGCAGCCGAGGTCCTGGCCGAGCCGCTCGATGGTCGTGCCGGCCGGCCCGCGCGCGCTGCGACCGTGCCCCCGCTGATCCCACAGCACGATCCGGGCGATGCGGGCGATCTCGGCGCGCTGGTGCGGCCATGAGTCGAGCGACAGCGCGTAGCCGTGCGTGAAGATCACCGTGGGAGCGCCCGGATCGGTGCGCCCGGCGACCTCGACGTGCAGGGCCACGTCGTCATCGGTGACGACCTCGAGCGACTGCGCGGGCGGCTCGATGCCGAGCACCGGCATCGGCTCGCCCTCCTCCTGGCCCATCACCCGGCGCGCGACCGCACGCTCCACGAGGGCACCAACGGCGACACCGGCGGCGAGGAGGCCGAGGCCGACGAGTCCCTTGGCGGCCGCCCTCATGACGGGCCGCCGACGTAGCGGCGCGGCACGCGCGGGCCGATGCGGGTGACGATCTCGTAGCCGATCGTGTCGCACCAGCCGGCCCACTCATCCGCCGTGGGGGCGTGCTCCACCCCGGCGTCGAACACCACCACGTCGTCACCGGGGGCCACGTCGTCGTCCCCGACATCCACGACGAACTGGTCCATCGCGACGCGGCCCACCACCGGGTACCGCGCAGCGCCGATGAGCACCGAGGCACCGTGCGCGCCCCGCGGGATCCCATCGGCATACCCCAGCGGCACCAGAGCGAGGCTCGTCTCCCGCGGGGCCCGCCACGTGAGTCCGTAGGACACTCCGTGGCCCTGCGGCACCCGCTTCACCGCGGCCACCCGCGCACGCAAGGTCATGACCGGCCCGATGTCCAGGCCCTTGGGCCAGGGCGGGGCGATCTGGGGGCCGGGCGACAGTCCGTACGCCGCGATCCCCAGGCGCACCATGTCGAAGCGGGTGTCGGGCCGGCTCAGTGCCGCGCCGCTCGCCGCCAGGTGGTGGAAGGGGGCCTCCAGTCCCAGCGCCCGCGCCTCCTCGATCGCGTCGGTGAAGACGCCGAGCTGCTCGTCGATCGACGGGTGCGCCGGCTCGTCGCCGCAGGCGAGGTGCGACCAGATCGCATCGACCCGCACCGCGTTCCGTGCGGCCAGCGACGCGCTCACGAGGCCTGCCCACTCCGCAGGGGTGCAGCCACCACGGCCGAGGCCGCTGTCGACCTTGAGGTGGACGCGCGCGGGTAGGCCGGCGCGCGAGGCCATGGCCGCGACGGCATCGAGCCCCGCCCTCGAGCCGACCCCGAGGTCCACGCCGGCCGCGACGCACTCCTCCAGCGCGGGATCGCCGGGCACGCAGAGCCAGGCGAGGATGGGGCCCTCGTCGCCTGCGGCGCGCAGGCGCAGCGCCTCCGTCGGCAGGGCGACGCCGAGCCACTCGGCTCCGGCAGCTCGCGCCGTGCGCGATGCCGCGACGGCGCCGTGGCCGTAGGCGTCGGCCTTGACGACCACCATGTGGGCGACACCGGGGATGCCTGTCCTCAGCGACGCCAGGTTGGCCGACAGGCGGTCGAGGTCGATCACCGCCTCAGCGCGAGCGTCCTCCACCGGCGCGCTCACCAAGGACGGCCTCGGCGTACGGCGCCCACCGCATCGGGGAGGGCGGAGATGATGTCGGGCGCGGTGACGGGCCGGCCGCCCTCGGCCGCGATGCTGCCGGCCATGCCGTGGAGCGCGACTCCGGCTGCCGAGATGACCGCCGCAGCCTCGGCGTCGACCGGGCCGCGTGCCGCCGCCCCGGAGAGGAGTGCCGCGGTGAGCCCGCTGAGCACATCGCCGCTCCCGGCGGTGCCGAGCTCGGAGCCTGCTCGGTCGTCGAGGTACGCCGTCCCCGCGGGCGACGCGACGATCGTCCCCGGGCCCTTGAGCACGACGATGCACTGAAGGTCCTCTGCCGCCCGCCGCGCGGCGGACAGGCGGTCGTCGCCCGGGGCCAGGGGATAGCCCAGTGCCGCGAACTCCCCCTGGTGCGGGGTGAGCACGGTGGGATGGCCCGCGGCGAACCGGCGTCGCAGGTCCTCCCTGAAGTCGCCGCCGGCAACGTTCTCCCGGCCGCCGATGAGGTGCAGCGCGGCGGCGTCGACGAGGACGGGGACAGGGGCCGCGAGAACGTCGCGTAGGGCGTCACGGGCTCCGGGATCCGTGCCGAGGCCCGGGCCGACGGCCCAGGCGGTGACGCGGGGCAACGATGCGGGTGCCGCGGTGCCGGCGACGACATCCCAGAAGTGATCGACCACCACCTGCGCTATGCCGTCGCCTCGATCGAGGAAGTGGACCATTCCGGCGTTGCCGTATCGAGCCGCACCCGTGCACATGAGAGCGGCACCGCGGTAGGCGGCGCTGCCCGCCGCGATGCCCACCACGCCACGGGAGTACTTGTAGTCCTCCGGGCCGGGCTCAGGCACAACGTCCGCGATGTC
>JBJTJS010000236.1:0-3762 GCA_046096085.1 bacterium | reverse complement strand
CCGGAAGTATCAACGGGTGGCCACCGCATCGCTCACCTAGCGGGAAGCGATCAGCACGCCTAGCAATCCAGCCAAACCGGCTATGCAGGCCGTCCTGGTCTTTGCGCTTGCGGCCATGTTGCTCCCGCCCCTTGCGGGGAGAATGGCACATGGCGACCATGCGGAGCAACAGGAATCCGGGGGTTCTCGGGGGCCAGGTGGCCGCGCGCGACGGCCCTCGCCCCGAATCCATGGCGGAGCACCACGTGACTCCCCGGACCATAGCGCGCCCGGAGGGACTCGAACCCCCAACCGACCGGGTAGAAACCGGTTGCTCTATCCATTGAGCTACGGGCGCCGCCGCCATCCTCTCAGCCCTGCCGGAGGCGGTGAGTGAGGAAGGGGTGCCCGGGGCGACCCTCGTCGGGGAAGCCCTCACTCAGACGTGAGAGCCGCCGTGGATCGAGTCGCGCACCTGATCTACGAGCTTCATGAACTCCGGCTGCGACCGCAGTTCGGAGACCGGCAGCCGCACGCTGCCCTCCTCGAGAGACGACTCGATGTCCAGCACGATCTTGCCGGGACGTGGGCTCATCACGAGGACACGTGACCCGAGGAAGACTGCTTCCTCGACGCTGTGGGTGATGAACAGGATGGTCTTGCCTGTCTCGCGCCAGATCGTGAGGAGGTCCTCCTGCAGGCGCTCGCGAGTCAGGGCGTCGAGCGCGCCGAAGGGCTCGTCCATGAGCACGAACTCAGGGTCGCTGGCGAGCACGCGGGCGATCTGGCAGCGCTGCTGCATGCCGCCGGAGAGTTCATACGGGCGCCGCTCGGCGAAGTCGGCAAGCCCCACCATCTGCAAGTACTTGTCGGACTCCTCTTGGCGCTTGGCCTTGCCGACGCGCTGGAACTTCAGCCCGAGTTCGACGTTCTTGCGAACGTTCATCCAGGGGTAGAGCGTCGCGGCCTGGAAGACCATGCCGCGGTCGGGCCCGGGGCCCTTGATCGCCTTGCCCTCGATGGTGATCTTGCCCTCCGAGGGGGTCATGAAGCCGGCGACGAGCCGGAGCAGTGTGGTCTTGCCGCACCCAGAGGGCCCGGCAAGACACACGAACTGCCCCGGCTCGATCACCAGATCAATGCGCGACAAGGCCTGGACCTGAGAGCCCTTCACCCCGAAGAACTGACGGACTCCCTCAATGACCAGGCTCTTGTCGTGTCGCATTTACTTTGCCGCCTCCGCTGCGAAGGTGTTGTTGACCCCGGCCGCGTACGCCTCAGGGGTGTTCACGGCGTCGATGGCGCCCTGGGTGAGGAGGAACTCGGCGGTGGCGAGGAAGTCCGCGGCCAGCTTGCCGCCCAGCCACTCAGGCGATGCCTGCTCGGCCGCATTGAGGTACTTGTACCCGGCAAACATCTTCTTGACGTCCGCCGGCGGCACCGCAAGCTCGGCCGCAATGCTCGTCGCCGCCACGTCGGGCTCGTTGTTGATGAGGCCGACGGCGTAGTTCTGAGCCTTGGCCCACATCGTCATGAACGGGCCGTTGGCGTCGATGAACGGCTTAGTCGCGTTGGCGAGGTCGTACGTCGGCTTGCCCGCCGCCGCCGTGTCAGCGGCAGAGGCCAGCGGGACGCCACCCTGGGCGACGATCTCGCTCAGGGTCGGATCCCAGACGAAGACGCCGGCGAGGTCCGGCCACGCGGCCACCATCTTCTCGGGCTCCAGGTTGACCAGCGTGACGTCGGTCTCGCTGAGGCCGTTCTGCTCGAGGTAGTTCAGCAGCGAGTAGTGCGCGGTGGAGCTGAACGGGGTCGCCACCTGCTTGCCCTTGAGGTCGGCGGCCGACTTGATCTCGGGCTTGACGATGAGGGACTCGCCGGCGCCGATGACGTCGAAGATCCAGATGTTCTGGGTGGGCGGGAGCGTCGTGTCGAGGGGAGCCGACAGCGCCTTGACCGCCGGGTTGGACCCGGTCAGGCCCAGGTCGACCTCGCCGGCGCCGTAGGCCTGGAGCACGTCGCCACCCGAGGCGAAGACGTTCCAGGTGATCGTGGCGTTGGGCATGCACTTCTCGAGGATGCCCTGCTCCTTGACGATGAGATCCCCGTTCGGGATCTTCTGGTAGGCGATGCGTGCCGTCGTCGTGATCGACTCGTCAGGGGCGCCGAGGGGGCAGCTGGCAGCCGCTCCGCTGGCGCCGCCGGACGCGCTCTCACTCGACGCGCTGCCGCCGTCGTCCTCGCTCACTGCGAGGATGCTCTTGGACGATTTCATCTGGGTGTGCCTCCTTGGGGATTCTTCGCGGATTGCCGTGCCTTCGGTGCATGGTGCTAGGCCTTGCCTCGCCAGGGGACGATGACCTTCTCCAAGGCCTTGATGCCGCTGTCCAGCACGATCGCCGTGATGCCTATGACGATGATGCACACGATGGTCAGCGGAGTCTGGAGTTCGGTACCCGAGAGGTAGGCGAGCCCGCCGATCCCGGGGATACCGTTGTTGAGCTCGGCCGCCACGACGGTGGTCCAGGCGAAGCCCACCGCGACCCGGATGCCGGTGATGAGGTCGGGTGCGATCGCCGGGACGGTGACGTTGGTGACGACCTGGAAGCGATTGGCGCCGAGCGTCTGCGCCGCGTGGATCTGGTCCTCCTTGATCCCCCGGACGCCGGCGATCGTCGCGATGGTGATCGGGGGGAAGGCCGCGAGGAAGAGAAGCCAGATCTTGGAGGTGTTGCCGATGCCGAACCACACGATGAGGAGACCGATGTAGCCCAGCGGGGGGAGCGAACGTAGGAAGTTGATGTACGGCTCGGCGGCGGTGTTGATCCACTTGACATTCGCCATCATGAGGCCGAGCGGGATGCCCACGATGATCGCGAAGAACAGGCCGATGCCGATTCGCTGCAGGGTCGCCAGCAGGTGCTGCCAGAGGTAGTAGCCGTACTCGCCCACCACCAGCTTGTCCACGCCCGGGGCGATCGGATGAATGGTGTTCGACTGGACGAATGCCTCCCACACCGCGGGGATCGACGGCAGGTAGAGCGGCAGCATGATCGGCTTGCCACCGTTCCACCCCCAGGAGATGGTGAGGAACGCCCACAGTGCGAGGAAGGCGAGCAGCGCGAGGAGGCGGGTCACCCAGGGGCTCTTGCCGACCTTCACCCAGCGGGCGGGAGGCTCGGGCACGATCCCCGCGATCTTGTCGGGGTCGTAGCCCGCCGCCGTCGGGTCGATGGCCGTGCTGTCGATGGACATCTAGTCGCCTCCCTGAGGGGAATGCTGTGCCGCGGCGACCGCCTCGGCGGCGGTTATTGCCGAAATGTTGTACACGTCCTCGGCACTGCAGCCCCGCGAGAGATCGTTGACGGGCGCGGCCAGCCCCTGGAACAGGGGACCGTAGGCGTCGGCGCCCGCGAGCCGCTCGGTGATCTTGTAGGCGATGTTGCCCGCGGCGAGATTGGGGAACACGAAGACGTTGGCACGTCCCGCGGTCGGGGAGCCGGGGGCCTTGGCGGCCCCTACGTGGGGGACGAAGGCCGCGTCGAACTGCAACTCGCCATCCACGTCGAGGCCGGGGCGCTCACGACGGATGCGGACGAGGGCCTCGCGGATCACGTCCACCGATGAGTGGTCCGCGCTGCCCTTCGTGCTGAAGGAGAGGAGGGCCACGACAGGCCCTTCGCCGACGAGGGCGGCGAACGTGTCGGCGGTGGAGATCGCGATGTCCGCCAGCTGTGCGGCGTCGGGCTCGGGGACCACGGCGCAGTCGCCGTAGGCGAGGGC
>JBJTJS010000235.1:0-7472 GCA_046096085.1 bacterium | reverse complement strand
CTTCTCAGGATCCCGTCGCGTGTGCCCTTGCCCGTCGTGCGGGGGGGCGCGACTCAAGCCGGTGAGCCTCGCCGTGACGATCGGTGAGCGCTCCATCGCCGACGTGGCGGGACTGCCGATCGGCGAGGCGGCGGAGTTCCTCGCCTCGCTCGACCTCTCCTCCCGCGATCAGCAGATCGCGGCCCGGGTCCTCAAGGAGGTCAACGAGCGCCTGCGCTTCCTGCGCGACGTCGGCCTGGACTACCTCTCCCTGGACCGCCCGGCGGGGACCCTCGCCGGCGGCGAGGCACAGCGCATCCGGCTGGCCACCCAGATCGGCTCGGGCCTCGTGGGCGTGCTCTACGTCCTGGACGAGCCGAGCATCGGCCTGCACCAGCGCGACAACCAGCGGCTCATCGACACCCTGGTGCGCCTGCGCGACCTCGGCAACACCCTCATCGTCGTCGAGCACGACGAGGACACCATCCGCACGGCCGACTGGGTCGTCGACATCGGGCCCGGGGCGGGTGAGCACGGCGGCCAGATCGTGGTGAGCGGCCCCTACTCCGACCTCGTGGAGAGCCCGGACTCCCTGACCGGTGCCTACCTCTCCGGGCGTCGGACCATCGAGACCCCGCTCGTGCGCCGGCCCGTGGACCCTCGGCGCATGCTCACGATCGAGGGCGCCCAGGAGCACAACCTCGCGAACGTGACCGTCGACATCCCCCTCGGCTGCTTCGTGGCGGTCACGGGGGTGAGCGGTTCGGGCAAGTCGACCCTCGTGAACGACGTCCTGTACGCCGTGCTCGCCCGCGAGCTCAACGGCGCCCGCACGATCCCCGGCCGGCACCGCCGGGTGCGCGGCATGAGCGAGGTGGACAAGGTCGTCCACGTGGACCAGAGCCCCATCGGGCGCACGCCGCGGAGCAATCCGGCCACCTACACCGGCGTGTTCGACCACATCCGTAAGCTCTTCGCCGAGACCACCGAGGCGAAGGTCCGGGGCTACCTCCAGGGGCGATTCTCCTTCAACGTGAAGGGCGGGCGCTGCGAGGCGTGCGCCGGCGACGGCACCCTGCGGATCGAGATGAACTTCCTGCCCGACGTGTACGTCCCCTGCGAGGAGTGCCACGGGGCTCGCTACAACCGCGAGACGCTGGAGGTGCTCTACAAGGGGAAGTCGATCGCCGAGGTCCTCGACATGCCGATCGAGGAGGCGCTTGAGTTCTTCCGGCCCGTGCCGGCCATCGCTCGCCACCTGCAGACGCTCGTCGATGTCGGCCTCGGGTACGTCCGCATGGGGCAGTCCGCGCCGACGCTCTCCGGCGGCGAGGCGCAGCGCGTCAAGCTGGCCGCGGAACTGCAGAAGCGCTCCACCGGACGCACGGTGTACGTCCTCGACGAGCCCACGACGGGCCTTCACTTCGAGGACATCAGCAAGCTGCTCGGGGTCCTGCAGTCGCTGGTGGACAAGGGCAACACCGTCATCGTCATCGAGCACAACCTCGATGTCATCCGATCGGCGGACTGGATCATCGACATGGGGCCTGAGGGGGGATCCGGTGGGGGTCGCGTGATCGCCACGGGGACGCCCGAGGAGGTCGCGGCGGTGGAGGGCAGCCACACGGGGGCCTTCCTGGCCCGGTCACTCCTCCCGGAGCCGGCCCCGACGCGTCGCCGCGCGGCGCGACGGCGGACGTCGTAGCCTCGAGGGATGACCCACGACCAGACCTGCGCACCCGTCCAGGACCCCGAACGCGAGGGCGCCACGCCTGAGGCCCCCGGGCGAACCCGAGGAGCCGGGATCCCCGTCACCCGCCGCACGCTCATCGTGACCGGGGGAGCGGTCGGGGCAGCGGCGGCGCTCGCCGCGTGCGGCGGAGGCGGGGCCGCGGAGTCCAGTGCGTCCACGAGCTCCGCGTCCGCCAGCTCAGCGCCCGCCACGAGCGCGGCGCCGAGCTCGGCACCCGCCACGAGTGCGGCACCGACGACGAGTGCCCCGGCCCCGGCGGGGGACGTCCTCGCCCCCGTCGCTGACATCCCGGGAGGGGGCGGCCAGGTCTTCGACGGCCCCAAGGTCGTGGTGACCCAGCCCGAGGCGGGGGTCATCAAGGGCTTCACCGCGGTGTGCCCGCATCAGGGCTGCCTCGTGAGCACCGTGACGAACAACGAGATCCTCTGCCCCTGCCATGGCTCGCTGTTCTCCGCCGAGGACGGAGCCGTCATCGCCGGACCGGCGACCTCGGGACTCGCGCCTGCCGCGGTGACCGTCGACGGAGACAGCGTCGTCCTGGGCTGACGGCCGAGCGAGGAGCCCTAGCCTGGGGCGGTGAACCCTGAACGCCGCCCCGCCCCCGGGAGCATCCCGGACGAGCCCGGCGTCTATCGCTTCCGGGACGCCGGTGGCCGGGTCATCTACGTGGGCAAGGCGAACTCGCTGCGGCAGCGGGTGGGGTCGTACTTCGCCGACCCTGCCTCCCTCGCCACGCGCACTCGCACGATGGTGGACACGGCCCAGTCCGTCGACTGGGTCGTGGTGGGCAGCGAGGTGGAGGCCCTGCAGCTGGAATACTCGTGGATCAAGGAGTTCGATCCGCGCTTCAACATCCGATACCGGGATGACAAGTCCTACCCCTACCTCGCGGTGACGATGGCGGACGAGTTCCCCCGGGCGCTGGTGACGCGGGGCGCCAAGCGTCGGGGCAGCCGGTACTTCGGTCCCTACGCCCACGCCTGGGCGATCCGCGAGACCCTCGACATCCTGCTCCGGGTGGTCCCGATCCGTACCTGCAGCGCGGGCGTGTTCCAGCGCGCGGAGCGGTCGCGCCGCCCGTGCCTCCTCGCCGACATCGGGAAATGCTCGGCACCGTGCGTCGGCCGCATCAGCCCGGAGGAGCACCGGCAGCTCGCGGAGGACCTGTGCGCCTTCCTCGCCGGACGCGGTGTCGGCATCCGCCGGCGCCTGGAGCAGCAGATGCAGCAGGCGGCGGCGGACCTGGACTTCGAGCGGGCGGCGCGGCTGCGCGACGACCTCGGCGCCCTCGACCGCGCCTGGGAGCGCAACTCGGTGGTCTTCGACGAGTCCCTGGACGCCGACGTCCTCGGACTGGCGGACGACGACCTCGAGGCGGCCGTCGAGGTGTTCCACGTCCGCGGCGGACGCATTCGCGGCCAGCGCAGCTTCGTGGTCGAGAAGGTCGAGGATGCGGAACCGGGCGAGATCATGGCCCGACTGCTGCCCCGCCTGTACGAGGACGCCGAGGACCTCCCCCCCGCGCTCCTCGTCTCCCACCTGCCCACGGGGGATGCCATCGCGTGGCTCGAGGGGACCCGAGGGGGGCGCGTCGACGTGCGAGCGCCACAGCGAGGCCCCAAGCGCGAACTCGTCGAGACCGTGACGCGCAACGCCGAGCAGCGGCTGGCACTGCACAAGGCCCGTCGGTCAGGGGACCTCACCGCCCGCGGCGTCGCACTCGAGGGCCTCAAGGATCACCTCGGGCTGCCCGAGGCGCCGCTGCGCATCGAGGCGGTGGATATCTCGCACCTGGGCGGCGACGACGTCGTGGGCTCGCTGGTGGTCTTCGAGGACGGGCTGCCCCGATCACGCGAGTACCGGACGTTCGCGATCTCCCCCGAGGGCTCCCGCGACGACACGCGAGCGGTCGCGGAAGTGGTCCGCCGGCGATTCCGGCAGGGACGCGACGCCCGGGAGGAGGGCTCCGGCGATGAGGGCGCCCCGACGGTCCGCGCCCGTCCCGCACCGTTCGCGTACCCGCCGCAACTGCTCCTCATCGACGGCGGGCTGCCGCAGGCGCGGTCCGCGGCCCGTGCGCTGCGGGAGGCGGGAGTGAGCGGCGTGTCCGTCATCGGCCTGGCCAAGCGGCTGGAGGAGGTGTGGGTGCCGGACCGCCCGGATCCGGTCATCCTGCCGCGGTCGAGCGAGAGCCTGTACCTGCTGCAGCGGATCCGCGACGAGGCGCACCGGGTCGCGCTGCGCCTTCAGCGTCGCCGGCGTTCGCGGCCCACGCGCGTCTCGGCGCTGGAGAGCATCCCCGGGCTGGGGCCCCAGCGCCGGTCAGCGCTCCTGCGGCACTTCGGGTCCCTGGCCCGCGTGCGCGGGGCGACCCCGGAGGAGCTCGCCGCGGTCCCCGGGATCGGGCCGGCCCTCGCGGAGGCCGTGCACCGGGCCCTCCAAGCCGACGAGTCCGCATCCTCGGCGGCACCGGGCGATCCCCGTGCCATCCTGGGCTCCTCGACACCCGCCCGGGAGGACACGACCGCATGAGGCCCTCATGAGCGTCCCCGAGGTCGTCCTCGTCACCGGCATGTCCGGCGCCGGCCGGTCGACAGCGGCGCGCGCGCTGGAGGACCAGGGCTGGGTCGTCATCGACAACCTCCTGCCGGCCCTGATCCCGGAGACCGTGCACCAGCTCGGGGCCGTGGACGTGCCGCGCGTGGCGGTCGTCGTGGACGTGCGGGGAGGGGCGTTCTTCGATGAGACGCAGGCCGCGCTGACGTCCCTCCGCGACGCCGGCATCGACGTCCGGGTCCTGTTCCTCGAGGCCTCGGACGGAGCCTTGGTGCGCCGATTCGAGAGCAACCGGCGGCCGCACCCGCTCCAGGCGGGGGAGCGCCTCGTGGATGGCCTGCGGAGGGAGCGTGCTGCCCTGGCGGAACTCCGGGGAGAGGCCGACCTCGTCATCGACACGAGCGGGCTGAACGTCCACGACCTGAGGAGGAAGGTGGACGCCGCCTTCGGCGAGCCGGGGGAGTTCCGCCTCCGTGCGACCGTGCTGTCCTTCGGGTTCAAGTACGGCGTCCCCGTGGATGCCGACGTCGTCCTCGATGCGCGGTTCCTCCCCAATCCGCACTGGGTCGATCACCTGCGGGATCGCACCGGGCTGGAGGAGGAGGTGAGCGACTACGTCCTCGCGCACGTCGAGGCGCGGGAGTTCGTGGATCGCGCGACGGGCCTCCTCGACCTCATGTCGGAGGGGTACCTCCAGGAGGGCAAGCGCTACGTCACGATCGCGGTCGGATGCACGGGCGGCAAGCATCGCAGTGTCGCGATCGCCGAGGCCCTGGCCGCGCAACTGGGGCAGCACGGCGTGGAGACCCTCGTCGTGCATCGCGACCTGGGCCGGGAGTGACGCTCGGCAACGTCGCGAGGATCGTGGCCTTCGGCGGCGGGCACGGACTCGCAGCGACGCTGAGGGCGCTGGCCGCACTGCCGATCGACATCACCGCCGTCGTCGGAACGGGGGACGATGGCGGCTCCAGCGGGCGCTTGCGCGAGCACCTCGGAGTGCCGCCCCCGGGCGACCTGCGCATGGCGATCGTCGCGATGAGCGAACGCGAGAGCCCGCTGTGGGCACGCGTCATGCAGCACCGTTTCGGGGGGCGCGGGGACGTCGAAGGGCATGCGCTGGGGAATCTCCTCCTCGCGGCCCTGTGGGAGGAGACCGGCGACGTGGTGGCCGGCCTCGACCTCCTCGCCGGCGTGCTGCGGGCGCGCGGGCGCGTGCTGCCCAACACGCTGCAGCCGGTCGTCCTCGTGGCCGACGTCGTGGATGTCGAAGGCCGGGGACGCTCGCGCGAAGTGCGGGGACAGGCACGCGTGACCACGACGCGCGGCACGGTGACGTCGCTGCGCATCGAGCCCGAGGAACCGCTCGAGTGTCCCGAGGCCCTCGACGCCATCGGTTCGGCCGACGCCCTCGTCTTCGGCCCGGGATCCTGGTACACGAGCGTGATGGTGCATCTCCTGGTTCCCGGGATCGCGCGCGCCCTGTCGTCCACGCGGGCGCCACGGATCCTCGTGCTCAACGCCTCGCCGGAGGGAGGGGAGACGGAGGGGTTCGGCGCCGATACCTACCTGCGGACCTGGCGCGAGCTGTTCCCCGAGCAGCGCCTCGATGTCGTCCTCGCGGACCCGTCCTGCGTGACGGACCGGGGAGCCCTGATCGAGGCGGCGCGGTCCCTGGGGTCCCGCGTGCACCTGGCAGACGTCCTCGAGCGGCCCGGCGGCCCCCATGATCCGGGGGCCCTGGGGTCGGCGCTGGAATCGGTCCTGCGGACGGTCCCTGCGCGCCGGGAATCCCGGGGTCCCGTGCAAGGATGACGGCCATGGCCCTGACCGCCGAGGTGAAAGACGAACTCAGTCGCCTTCCCGTCACCAAGGCCTGCTGCCGCAAGGCCGAGGTGTCGGCGCTGCTGCGCTTCTCCGGTGGCCTGCACCTCATTGCGGGATCGATCGTCGTGGAGGCCGACCTCGACGCCGGCGCCACTGCCCGTCGCCTGCGCCGGGACCTGTCGGAGGTCTTCGGCCAGGAGAGCGAGATCACCGTCGTGCAGCCCTCCGGGATGCGCAAGTCCAATCGCTATCTCGTCCGGGTCGTGCAGGGAGGCGATCACCTCGCACGCCAGGCGGGGCTCGTCGACGGGAGCGGCCGTCCGGTGCGCGGCCTGCCCCCGGCCGTCGTGAGCGGCGGCCTCTGCGACGCCGAGTCCGCGTGGCGCGGTGCGTTCCTCGCGCACGGGTCGCTCACGGAGCCCGGCCGTTCCTCGGCCCTGGAGATCACCTGCCCCGGGCCGGAGGCCGCCCTGGCCCTGGTCGGGGCTGCTCGGCGCCTCGGCATCCCGGCGAAGTCGCGCGAGGTCCGGGGCGTGGACAGGGTGGTGATCCGCGACGGCGATGCCATCAGCGCGGTGCTGACCCGCATGGGCGCGCACTCCTCGGTCCTCGTGTGGGAGGAACGGCGCATGCGCAGGGAGGTCCGCGCCACGGCCAATCGCCTCGCGAACTTCGACGATGCGAACCTGAGACGGTCTGCGAGGGCCGCCGTGGCCGCCGGGGCGCGCGTACGCCGCGCCCTCGACATCCTGGGCGATGAGGTCCCGGAGCATCTCGCGGAGGCGGGGAGACTCCGCCTGGAGCACAAGCAGGCGAGCCTGGAGGAACTCGGGGCACTGGCGGACCCGCCCATGACGAAGGACGCCGTGGCGGGGCGCATCCGCCGCCTCCTCGCCATGGCGGACAAGCGGGCCGCGGACCTCGGGGTCCCGGGCACGGAGGCGGCCCTCGACTCCGACATGGCTGCCGAGTTCGCGGACGAGATGGAGTCCGAGGCCTACGCGACGCTGGTCACGGAGGTGCACCAGGCGGGGCCCTGGGACGCCTCCGCCAGCATGTCCCGTCCCTGACCGGGCGACCGCCGCGCACGCGGTCTCGGCGAAGCAGGAGACGCTGGATAGACTCCGTGGCCGTGACGATCAACGTGGGAATCAATGGCTTCGGGCGCATCGGCCGCAACTTCTATCGCGCGCTCCTGGCGTCAGGCAACAGCGACATCGTGGTCGTGGGGATCAACGACCTGACCGACACGCGCACCCTCGCCCACCTGCTCAAGTACGACAGCGTCCTCGGCCCGCTGCACGCCGAGGTGAGCCACGGTGACGATTGGATCAGCGTCGACGGCCACCGCATCCGGGTG
>JBJTJS010000234.1:0-8236 GCA_046096085.1 bacterium | reverse complement strand
CATCGCGGCGGCGTTCGTGATCCCGGCAGAGTCGGAGGCCATTCGGTGGGCGATGATCACGGGCCTGGCCTTCGGCCTGGTGGGCGACGTACTCCTCTTCCACGACGTCATGTCCGCGCTCGTGAAGTCCTGGGAGAACGTCGTCACCAGGTCGCGGATGGCGCGCACGCTCTGGATCCATCCCGACGCGGCCCCGCCCACGACCTTGCGGTTCGTGAGCTGCAGTCCTAGCTCGCGGTTCCAGTCCATGGACGGCGAGGTGAAGTTGGTGGATCCGGCGTAGGCGTCCATGTTGTCGGCGACGATGACCTTGGCGTGGACGTAGATCTCGGTGTCGTCCTGCGCGTACGGCGACTTGTACTCCGACAGCATGATGGCGACCCCACTGTCGTCGAGCGACTTCCAGGTGCGCCAGATCGAAGGCGCGGGCTTGGACGTGTTGGACCACGGGTTCCACGTCATGACCAGCTTGACCCTGCCCCGTCCCAGACGCTGGGCCGCTGCCTGCACCGCCGCGATGACCTCCCGGTCGCTGAACTCCTCGTTGTAGAGCAGCAGCGAGTGCTGCGCCCCGTTGATGATGTCGAGCATCCGTTCGCGGACGTTGCCCTGCTGCGTCTGCTCCACGGGATACCGGCTGGAGGAGAACTCGTAGCCGAAGACCGTGCCCGGGTACTCCGTGGGGGTGGCCCCCTGCTCCGCCTGGAATGACCCGTTGCTCCAGGTCAGCGGAAAGGGCGTCTGGAGGAGGTCGTTGGTGTTGGTCCGCGAAGGCGGATCGCCGGCGCGCGTGGCGCCGCAGAGGAAGTCGGAGGCGAAGACCCTGGCCACCTCGCTGATGAGGGTGGGATCGGTCACGGGAACCCCGAAGTCCCGGGCCGGATTCTCCGACGGGCATGCCCCGCGGCACGTGCCGTCCGGATCTGCCATCCATGTCGTGTCGTCCGCAGCGCTGCCCCGGCTGCTCCCCCAGCCGAAGGACAGCAGGTTGCCGGTCATGACGAGCGCCCGCGAGGACGGCAGCATGTCCTCCGCTGCCCGCGGCTGGCCGGCCTGCGCGCCCGAGGGGTAGGTCGAGTCGACGAGGATGGTCTTCTCGTGCGTGACCTGGAAGTTCGTGTTGGCGAACTGCACCTGGGGCAGCACCGGTGTCACGCCCGGGTCCGGATCCCGGTAGGCGGCCATGAGCGACTCCTGGACGGCGTACGTCGGGCTCGCCTTGCCGGTGCCGTTGTAGCCGGTCGAGTCATCGGCCGGCGTGTACACCGTCGCGCAGGAGTACTGGTCCACGAACATCCGCGTGGTGTCGTCGTAGCTGCACTGACGCCAGTTGCCGTTGATGAGCACGCGCACCTTGACGCCCCGGCTGACCGCCCGCATCAGGGCTCCGGGGGCTCCCGCCTGGCCCACGAGCGATGGCCCGCCGAGCTCGTAGATGACGAAGTCGATGGTCTCCCGGGCCGTGTCGAGGAGGGCGGCGACCTTGCCGATATCCCGGGGGAACACGATGAGGGGCCGGTCATCGGGGTTGAGACGGGTACGCCGCAGGAGCGCGGAGTCCAGTCGCGCCCCGCCGAAGTCAGCCTGCCGGGCGTCCGCCCCGACGAGGTTCGCCCCGACGAGATTCGCCGTACGCAGGTCCGCCCCGACCAGCGAGGCCGCGCGCAGCGTCGCGCCCCGAAGGTTCGCGCCGCTGAGGTTCGTGCCGTCCAGGCGCGCCCGGCGCAGGTCGATGCCGTGCAGATCGCGCCCGCTCAGGTCGCGGCCGCGCAGGTCGGCTCCCGCGCACGACCCCCCGGGCTTCAGGGTGCAGCCGGAGCCCGACGGTGCCGCGGGCGCCGCGGGAGCGCCGACGAGCAGTGCGGCGGGGAGCGACACCGCGAGGGCGAGCAGCAGGAACCGACGAGGTGCGCGCGATGTCAGCATGCCCCCATCTTGAACCCCGGTTCCGCCAGGGCACCCGGATGCGGGCGGTTTCTACGACCGCTGCGCCGCGAGCGTGTCCGCGACGGCCTCCCCCACGAGGGCGTGGACCTCCCACGACCAGTGCATCCCGTCGGGATTGCAGGTCCCCAGTCGCGGCGCGACGAGGCCCTCGATGTCGACGTACGCGATCCCCTCCCGCGCGGCCCAACGCCGGGCGGCGGCCACCGCGGGCGGGTGCGCACGCGAAGACGGGTAGTACGGCCCGGTCCAGGGCGCGGGGCCGAGCAGGGCCATGGGCAAACCGGGCCGAAGGAGGCGGACCCCCTGCACGATGCGCGACAGATAGCGGTCGGTCGCCGCCTGAGGCAGCATCCGGAACGGGCCGTTCACCGAGCGCGCCAGCCTCGGGGTCGCCAACGCGAGGGCATCCCTGGCGGTACGCCGGGCCCGCGCGTTGCGGATATACGGAATCGAGTCGCGCACCCAGGTCGGGACCGGGACCGGGAGCTGATCGCTGCTCGCGACGCCGAGGAGCAGGTAATCCGCGCGCGGAAGGAACGTGCCCCAGACGACCGGGTCCTTGGTGAGAGCCCACCAGCCGTCCCGGGCCGTCCACCCCTGGCGCGCCACGACGTCGACGTCGGCCGCGAGAAGTCGGCCGGCCACCTGCGGGTAGAGACGCGCATCCGAGGGAGGTTCGGCCCGCTCAGGGCCGTGGAAGGCGAGCGAGTCGCCCAAGACGAGCAGATGACGTTGCATCGGGTGGAGCTGAGGGGACTCGAACCCCTGACCCCCTCCATGCCATGGAGGTGCGCTACCAGCTGCGCTACAGCCCCGCCGCCCGCGAGGGCCCCGCAAGCATACCCGGGGCTAGCGGTCGTCGGCCGGCCAGACCCCGTCGACCGGCACCGGCTCGGGCAGGGATCCGGCGTTGTACTCCTGCAGCCGCCAGGGCGGGCCCGCCACCCGCCCGCCCGAGCGGTCGTTCTCGATGAGCACCGTCCAGGCGCAGTTGGTGAGGACGCCCAGGGCCGCCCAGTGCTCGGGAGGAAGCCCGAGGAGCCACCCGATGGCGGCGCGCGCCGATCCGCCGTGCGTCACGACGACGAGGACGCCGTCCGCGGGGATCCGGGCGAGCCCGCGTTCGATGGCGGCCGCGGTCCGCTCCGCCACGTCGATCCTCGTCTCCCCGGTCACCCCCGCGGGCATGCTCACGTCGACGGCCCAGCGCGCGAGGCCGTCGCCGTACTCCTCGAGGAGCTGGGAGCGCGTCTTGCCTTCCCACTCCCCCGCCGCGGTCTCGCGGAGCCCCGGGTCGAGAGTGATGTCGAGCCCGGTCAGCTCCTGCAGCGGCTGCGCTGTCTCGCGGGCACGCTGCAGGTCCGAGCACACGATCACGTCGGGTGGCAGCGCCGCGAGCATCGCCGCGGCGCGGCGAGCCTGGGCGTGGCCCTCCGAGTCGAGGGGGATGTCGGTCTGGCCCTGGAACCGGTGCTCGGCGTTCCAGGCCGTCCGCCCGTGCCGCCAGACGACGAGTCGCCTCACGCGCGTCCGCCGTCGACCGGGGTCTCGATGCCGAGGTCGATCCCGGGGCAGTCCTTCCACAGCCGCTCGAGTGCGTAGTGCACCCGCTCCTCGGCCATCTGGACATGCACCACGATGTCGCCGAAGTCCAGGAGGACCCAGCGACTCTCCTTCTCGCCCTCGCGCCTCAGCGGCTTGGCGCCGACCGCGGCAAGGCGCTCCTCGACGGCATCGACGACGGCCCGAACCTGCCGATCGTTGGCGGCGGTGCACAGGAGGAAGACGTCGGTGATGACGAGGTACTGGCTCACGTCGATCGCGACGATGTCGGTGGCGAGCTTGTCGGACGCGGCCTCGGCCGCGAGGCGGGCAAGGCTGATCGACTCGTCGGACGCGGTCACGCGGTGTCTCCTCGGTTGCGACGTGCAGGCGCGTTCAGCCTGTCACATCGGCTCCGGACTCGATCCTGGAGTCCGGGAAGAGCCTCTTGAGCATGACCCACGCACGGGGAGCCGGCACCGAAGCACCCCGGATTCCGCCTCTCACGACGTCGACAGGCAGTACCGCTCGGTCCACGCGGCCGAAGCGAATGTCCGCGCGCAATCGCAGGAGGAAGGGCACCAGCTCCTCGGTGGGGACTGTCGACTGAGCCAGGGACCCCAGGCTGGTCACCAGCTGGCGCATGCGCTCCGGCGTCTCGGGCATCCGCGAGATTACGGTCTCCACCAGTTCCATGGCCCGCGCGTGGCGCTCCTGGTCGGTCTCGCCCGGCAGCCGGGCGAGGACGTACTCGGTCGCCGTCAGGCCGTCGAGCCGTGTCCACCCCGGCCGCACGGTGAGCGGCTCCTCATCCGGACTCGCGGGGCGCGTCACGAAGGTGTCGTCCACGAACAGCCACACCCCGTTCACCCCGTCGACCCAGCCCGCGAACGCGAGCCGGTCGACCTCCAGTCCCGCATCGACGTCGAGGCGCAGTTCGCGGCGTACGCCGTCGACGGCCGCCAGGGTGTCGGGCTGCAGGGGGGTCGTCCCCAGCGGGACGGAGGATGCGCCCGCCGGCACCAGAAGCGTCGACGGGATCTCCAGCGCACTGGTGCGAGGCCTCTTGCCGGGCGGCGTCACCCCGAGCGCGACGTTGACGCCGGCGTAGCCGCTGGGGTCGAGCACCTGGAGGAGCAGCACCTCGACGCTCGGCGGGGGAATCGACGGGGTCGGGCCGGTCGGCGTCGCCGACGACGGTCCCGGCGAGGAGTCGGAGGTCGCCGTCTCGCCACTGCGACTGGTGGACACGACGCCGAGCAGGACCACGATGAGGACCCCGACGACGGCGACGATGACGAACCGCGCCGCGCGCGTCACGACGGGTCCCGGTAGAGCCCCCGCTTCGCGACGAAGCTCTCCACTCCGGCGGGGACGAGGTAGGTGATCGGCTCGCCGCGGCGGACCCGACCCCTGCAGTCGCTCGACGAGATGGCGAGCGCGGGGATCTCCAGCAGGGTCACGGCTCCCGTGAGACCCGGATCCGCGAGCGCATGACCCGGACGGCTGACGCCGACGAAGTGGGCCATCGAGAGTGCCTCGTCCGCGTCACGCCAGCCGAGGATGTCGGCGAGCGCATCGGCGCCGGTGATGAAGTACAGGTCGGCCTCGGGATGCATCGCCCGCAGGTCACGAAGCGTGTCGACGGTGTAGGTGAGCCCGGGACGATCGAGGTCCACGCGGCTCACGGTGAATCGGGGGTCTGCAGCGGTGGCGATCACCGTCATGAGATAGCGGTCCTCGCCGGGCGACACCTGCCGGTCCGCCTTCTGCCACGGTGCTCCGGTGGGCACGAACACGACCTGGTCGAGGCCGAAGTGGTGCGCGGTCTCCGATGCGGCGACGAGGTGCCCGAGATGGATGGGGTCGAAGGTGCCCCCCATCACTCCGATGCGCATGCGGCCTCCACGGCTCGCGACCGCGGGAACGGCGGCCTACCGGTCCACGTTGATGAGCAGCGTGATCACCAGCAGGAGCATGAGGAGGCCGAACGCCGTCGCGCCGAAGACCCAGGCGGGAGTCACGGCCTGCTCCGCGGCCTCCTCGGACAGGACCAGCGCGGCACTCAGCGGACCCATCGGTTGCCTCCCTGAACTCGTCGACGCGCCTCCCCGCGGGGATATCCCCACTGTAGCGCCCGGGCCGGCTACTCCCGGATATGGCCGTCGCCGACGACCACGTACGTCGTCGTCGTGAGTTCCGGGAGGCCCATCGGGCCGCGGGCGTGCAGCTTCTGGGTGGAGATGCCGATCTCCGCGCCGAAGCCGAATTCGCCTCCGTCGGTGAAGCGCGTGGAGGCATTCACCATGACCGCGGCCGCATCCACGCCGGCGACGAAGGCGCGCGCGGCCGACTGAGAGTCGGTGACGATCGCCTCGGTGTGCCCGGAGGACCAGCGACGGATGTGGCTCAGCGCCTCATCGAGGCTGTCGACGACGCCCGCTGCAATGTCGAGCGAGTAGTACTCCGCCGCCCAGTCGTCGTCCGTAACCGGCGCGCACGGGACTCCGGCAGCCTCGGCGTAGCCCAGCATGCGGTCGTCGCCGTGCACCGTGACGCCGGCGTCGCGGAGCGCGGTCATCGCGACCGGCAGGAAGCGGTCGGCGATCTCCGCGTGCACGAGGAACGTCTCGGCGGCGTTGCACACGCTGCATCGCTGTGCCTTGGCGTTGACCAGGATGCGCACGGCCTTGTCCACGTCGGCATCGCGGTCGACATACACGTGGCAGTTGCCGACCCCTGTCTCGATGACGGGCACGGTCGACCCCTCCACGACGCTGCGGATGAGGCCCTCGCCGCCCCGTGGGATGAGGACGTCCACCAGGCCGCGCGCGGTCATGAGGTACTTCACCGAGTCGTGCGTCGCGCCGGGGACCAGTTGGACCGCGTCGGAGGGTATCCCCGACTCGGCGAGGGCGTCGCGCATCACGTCGACCAGCGCCGCGTTGGTCGCCGAGGCCGACGACGAGCCGCGCAGGAGGACGGCGTTGCCGCTCTTGAGGCACAGCCCTGCCGCATCGACGGTCACGTTGGGCCGGGCCTCGTAGATGATGCCGACCACGCCGAGCGGGACACGGACCTGGCGCACCTCGAGCCCGTTGGGGAGGGTGTAGCCGCGCACGACGTCGCCCACGGGGTCGGGCAGGTCCGCGACCTCCTCCAGCGCCCGCGCGATGCCCTCGAGCCGGGCCCGATCCAAGGTGAGGCGGTCGAGCAGGCCGGACTCTGTGCCTGCCTCGCGCGCTCGCGCCACGTCCTCGGCATTCACCGACACGATCTCGTCGGCGTGCGCCCGCAGTGCTGCCGCGCAGGCCGCCAGGCCGGCGTCCTTCTGCTCCCGGGTCAGCGTGCGCAGGGCGGTGGCCGCCTCACGCGCACGGTGGGCGACCGCGAGGACAGCACCGCCATCGTCGACGCCCTCCGTGGTGGACATGGGCCCAGGCTACGTCACGGTGGAGGCGAGAGAGCGGCGAGTCACAGCGGGCTCACGCCCCCGGCGACCACGAGCCCCGGGCCCAGCCCCTGATGCCGCCCGCGCCGGTGGAACGTCTCGCGATCGACGACCTCGACGGCAACGACGTCCCAGTCGGGCAGCCCCGCGGTGTCGCGGTGCTGGCCCCACAGGTCGAGGGCCAGACTCGTGGCGAGCCGCGCATCCGGGGCCTCCTCCCAGTAGCGGATCTCCGCCCGGTCGTCGGCGTACCGTCCGGAGAGGAGGAAGGGATGCTCGTGGGAGAGGCGCTCCAAGCCTGACTTAATCTCCTCCGCGGGGACGGATTCTCCCGCCACGGTCAGGGTCACGAACCACACGGGAGGTCGCACTGCCTCGGTGAGGGTCACCCGGCGCCTCCCTCCGCTGGCGTCAGCCGCGTTCGGTCTCCTCCGCGGGCTCGGCGCTGTCGTGCGCAGCGTCGACCGCACCGTCCGCGAGGAGCGCGATGTCGTCGCGATGGACGACCTCGCGTTCGTACGCGGGGCCGAGCTCCCGGGCCAGGTCCCGCGTCGAGCGGCCCATCAGCCCGGGAAGTTCCGCCGAGTCAAAGTTGACCAGTCCGCGGGCGATCGTGTGGCCGTTTTCGTCGAGAATGTCCACCGGATCACCGGCCACGAAGTCGCCCTCGACGCGCGTGAGTCCCGCGGGGCGGAGGGAGAGGCGACGTCGGGTCACCGCATCGGCGGCCCCCGCGTCCAGGTGCAGGCGCCCCTGTGGCGTGCTCGCGTGTCCGAGCCACAGGAGGCGCGTGGGAACCCTGCGCCCCGTGGGGTGGAAGACGGTGCCGACCTCCTCGCCCTCGAGGACGCGCGACACCGCCGCAGCGCGGGCGAGCACGACGGGGATCCCGGCGGCCGTGGCGATGCGGGCGGCCTCGACCTTGCTCGTCATGCCACCCAGACCCACGCCGGCCGCGCCCACTACCGCAACGCCCAGCGCACCCTGGAGAAGCTCCTCGAGCTCGGCGTCGTGCCGATCGTCAATGAGAACGACACCGTCGCGACCGATGAGATCAGGCTGGGGGACAACGACAGGCTCGCCGCCCTGGTGGCGCACCTGGTGCGATCGGACGGCCTGGTGCTTCTCTCGGATGTCGACGGGCTGTACGACGGCCCCCCGGAGCGCGGCGATGCACGCCTCGTCACCGAGGTCGCCGATGCGGGAGACCTGGCCGACGTCTCGATCGGCGGGGTGGGCGCGGCCGGCGTGGGTCTGGGTGGCATGACGAGCAAGGTCGAGGCCGCCCGCATCGCC
>JBJTJS010000233.1:0-3072 GCA_046096085.1 bacterium | reverse complement strand
CCGTCCTGCCATTGATGACCGACAATGAGTTCGCCACGTTGTGCCCGGAGTCATTGACGACATACACGGTGTCGCCGGGACCTCACCGAGAACGTCGAGCAGCTGCTCATCCGCGACTCCCTTGTGCTCACCCGCGACAAGGTGGTGGCGGCACTGGCCCGGCTGGCCTCCCTTGCCGTGCAGTACGCCGACACCCCGCTCACCGGCCGCTCCCACAACGTCGCCGCGCAGACCACGACCCTGGGCAAGCGCTTCGCCACCTGGGCCGATGAGCTCCTCATCGCCTACGACCGGTTGACCGACCTCATCGACCGCTATCCGCTGCGCGGCATCAAGGGCCCGGTCGGCACCGCGCAGGACATGCTCGACCTGCTCGACGGCGACTCGACCCGGCTCGCTGCGCTGGAGGCCGAGGTCGCGCAGCACCTCGGGTTCGCGCGCGTGCTCGACAGCGTCGGTCAGGTCTACCCGCGCTCCCTCGACTACGACGTCGTCACCACGCTGGTCCAGGTCGCCTCGGCGCCGAGCAACGCGGCGACGACGATCCGGCTCAGGGCCGGGCACGAACTGGTGACGGAGGGCTTCCAGCCCGGTCAGGTCGGGTCGAGCGCGATGCCGCACAAGATGAACTCGCGGTCCTCCGAACGCATCAACGGCCTCGCGGTCATCCTGCGCGGCTACGCCAGCATGGTGGGTGAACTCGCGGGCGATCAGTGGAATGAAGGTGACGTCTCCTGCTCCGTCGTACGCCGTGTCGCCATGCCCGACTCCTTCTTCGCGATCGACGGCCTCTTCGAGACGTTCTTGACGGTGCTCGATGAGTTCGGTGCGTTCCCCGCGGTGATCGACCGCGAACTCGAGCGCTACCTGCCCTTCCTCGCCACGACCAAGGTGCTCATGGCGGCGGTGCGCGCAGGCGTCGGGCGCGAGGTGGCGCACGAGGCCATCAAGGAGAACGCCGTCGCGGTCGCTCTAGCCATGCGCGAGGGATCGACCGAGAACGACCTCGTGGACCGGCTCGCGGGAGACCCCCGCCTGGGACTGTCGCGTGAGGAGGTGGATGCCCTCATGGCCGACCCGCTGGACTTCACGGGCGCAGCGCGTGGGCAGGTAGGCCGGGTCGTGGAGCGCATCCAGGCGGTGTCATCGGCCCATCCACAGGCCGCGGCCTACTCGCCAGGATCAATCCTGTAACAAAATTGAGCGTTGGGGGAGAAAACCGAACACCGTCTCTGCTCTCGCCCTGATCACGTCCGTCGCCCTGGCTGGCCTCGTAACCGTCGGCACCACTGGGGCGTCGGGAGCCGCGCCGGCGGCCAAGGTGCAGCCGCGCACGGCGGTGTCCAACACGTCCACCTACGCTGCCATCCAGACGATTCCCGTGGGTGCGGCAGACTCTGTCGACATTGCCGTCAATGGCCCCGACGACACCGTGTATGTCGTCAATGACTCCGGGCACAACGTGGCGAACTCATTGTCGGTCATCAATGGCAGGACGGCCTCGCTTGACGAGACCATCGTGATCAACGCCTCCTACCCCTCGTCGACAGTGGCTGTCAATCAGAACGATGACACGGTCTACACGGTCGGGCCAACATCGAGTAGTGGGGCCGGACGAGGGTGCCTCGGCGCACGTCGCGGCTCCTCTCCGAATGTCGAAACCTCGAGTCAATGCGACGACAACTTGATCGCCGCTCAGAGCATCGCAGTGAATAGCATCGACGACACGATCTACGTCACTCGATCAACAGGGAGCGATGCGGCATATGTAGCGGGAAGAGCACCTACCACCATCACTCCCTTGCCTGTTGGTGGTAGAACCTACGCGTTGGCGGTTGACCAACTGGACGACACCGTTTTCCTGTCCCTCCCGGCTGATGACTCGTTAGGGGCTGTAGCCGGAAGGACTAACACGCTGGGTCCGTACGTCACCGTGGACGACTCTCCAGCCGCCGTCGCAGTGAACGGCCCAGACGACACGGTGTACCTCGCGAGCGACTGCAACTCCTGCACGCGGATTCAGGTGATCAACGGTCGGACGTCGGCGGTTGGGGCCCCAATTACCCTGAACGCTGGTGGCAAGGTCCTCGTCGGCATCAGGGCACTCGCGGTTGATGAAACGGATGACACCCTGTACGCGATCGTCCCCAACGCTGGTAAGAACTTCCAGTACTTCAACGGTCGGAACACCGATGACTCGGATGGCATCGCCCCACTGACCGACAACGGCATTTCGACCACCCTTAAGGCCTTGGCCGTAGATGATTCCGGCCCAAACAACCAGGGCCTCGTCTACGCCCTTGGGTCCACGCCCGCTGGAGTCAATGTGGTGCAGGTGATTGCGCAGGTGGCCCCCACGCTTATTGGGACCACGACTGGTGGAGTGGGTGCAACGGTTGAGTTGAGTGTCGCCTCGAACCCCGTGGTTGCATATGACCTGCAGGACAACACGGTGTTGCAGTTCAGATTCAACGGCGATGATGCGAAGCGGGTGAACGCTACCGCTGGTGCGGGAAACACGTGGACAGTGGCCCTGCCCAGTGGGCTCCCGACGGGACCCGTGTCCGTCGAGGCTCGCTTTAACGGTTACAACTACGCCTTCGCCGGCACATTCACCGTCACGGGGTCGCCGACTCCGCCGCCGGTGTATCCGCCGGGGGCGCCGACGAATCTGGCGGCGGTGGCGGGTAACGCTGAGGCTTCCGTCTCCTGGACTGCTCCCACCTACGCCGGCTCCTACCCGATCACCGACTACGAGGTGGTGAGCTCTCCGAGCGGCAGGTCGTGCGTGGCGAAGGTCCCGGCACTGTCGTGCACCGTGACGGGCCTGAGCAACGGCACGTCCTACACCTTCCGGGCCCGCGCGCTCAACGGCGCCGGCTGGGGGGCGTACTCCGACCCGAGCAATGCGGTGACGCCGTCGGCTCCGGTGACTCCGTCGATCATGGTGGCGGGCTCGAGGGATGCGATGGATCCGCGGATCATCCGGGTGGCCGGGGAGAGTGTGGGTCTGGTGGGCCGGTCGGTGACGCCGTACCTGCGCTTCCCGGGCGAGGCGGCGTACCAGGAGGG